>CAIOTL010000135.1 GCA_903861155.1 uncultured Bacteroidota bacterium | reverse complement strand
TTTGTTTGAAGATGTGAAATTACATTAAATATTTTAAAATGAATAGAGAGAAAGTCCAAATTTTTGATACCACTTTAAGAGACGGAGAACAGGTCCCAGGATGTAAATTAGATACCAACCAGAAACTCGTTATCGCAGCTCGACTAGACGAAATGGGAGTTGATATTATCGAAGCCGGTTTTCCTGTTTCGAGTCCGGGAGATTTTTTATCCGTTTCAGAAATCGGCAAGATTGTAAAAAATGCGACTGTTTGCGGTCTAACAAGAGCCGTAAAAAATGATATTGACGTGGCTGCAGCCGCTTTGAAATATGCCAAAAATCCTAGAATTCATACTGGAATTGGAACATCCAATTCGCATATAATCTACAAGCTTAATACGACCAGAGAGGACATTATTGCCCGTGCAAAATTTGCTGTTTCTTATGCCAAATCGTATGTTGAAGATGTTGAATTTTACGCTGAAGATGCTGGTAGAACCGAAAATGATTTCTTGGCACGAGTATGTGAAGAAGTTATAAAATCAGGTGCCACCGTATTAAATATCCCTGATACAACAGGATATTGCCTACCAGAGGAATATGGTGCAAAAATAAAATACTTAAAAGAAAACGTAAAAGGAATCGAAAACGTGGTCATTTCGTGTCATTGCCATAATGATTTAGGAATGGCTACAGCCAATTCGATTGCCGGTGCCATAAATGGCGCACGACAAATAGAGTGCACCATTAACGGAATAGGTGAAAGAGCAGGAAACACGGCACTTGAAGAAGTGGTAATGATTTTCAAACAGCATCCTTATTTGAAATTAGATACCAATATCAATACGCGACAATTGAACGAAATGAGCCGATTGGTTTCGGAAAGTATGGGAATGCTGGTGCAACCCAACAAAGCGATTGTTGGTGCCAATGCCTTTTCGCACAGTTCAGGAATTCATCAAGACGGTGTTATAAAAAACAGAGAAACATATGAAATTATGGATCCTTTGGATGTTGGCGTCAATGAATCTTCGATTATTCTTACTGCTCGTAGTGGCAGAGCAGCATTGGCTTACAGAGCTAAAAAAGTGGGTTATGAATTGACAAAAGTGCAATTGGATATAGTATATGTCGAATTTTTAAAGTTTGCCGACATCAAGAAAGAAGTTATGGATAATGATATTCATCAAATTATAGAAGCATGCAAAATCGAAGGAGATTTAATTAGGAGCTAATACTTATTTTAGCATTAAAATTAAAGATTACCTTTACAAAAAATATAAAATGGACTTAAAAATAGCAGTACTTTCGGGAGACGGAATCGGTCCTGAAGTCATATTACAAGCAAAAAAAGCGTTACATGCAATTGGCGAGGTTTATGACCACGAATTTGTGTTTGAAGAGGCTCTTGTAGGTGCTGTTGCAATTGATCAAACCGGGAATCCGCTTCCCAGCCAAACGCTGAATCTTTGTTTAAATACTGATGCCGTTTTGTTTGGAGCCATTGGACATCCAAAATATGACAATAATCCTAATGCCCAAATACGTCCGGAACTAGGATTACTGAAATTAAGAAATGAATTAGGGCTTTTTGCCAATATCAGACCTATAAAACCTTACAAAGCATTATTAGATGCTTCACCACTAAAAAGAGAAGTTATAGAAGGTGTTGATTTTGTGATATATAGAGAACTTTCAGGGGGTGTTTATATTGGCGAAAAAAAATTAAACGCGGAAGGAACTATTGCTTCTGATTCTTACGAATATTCAGAGGAACAAATCAATAGAATTGCACATTTAGCTTTTAAGGCAGCCCAAAAACGTCGAAAAAAAGTAACAATGGTAGACAAAGCCAATGTACTTGAAACCTCAAGATTATGGAGAAGATTGGTTCAGAAAATTGGTGAGAGTTATCCAGATGTTGCATTGAATTTTCTTTTTGTGGATAATGCAGCAAAGCAAATTATATTAAATCCGAGACAATTCGATGTGATTTTGACCGAAAATATGTTTGGCGATATTCTTTCGGATGAAGCCAGTGTAATTGCAAGTTCAATTGGTTTATTGGCATCGGAATCATTAGGACACGACAAAGCGCTTTTTGAGCCGATACATGGTTCTTATATTGAAGCCAAAGGAAAAAACATTGCCAATCCCATTGCTTCTATATTATCGGCAGCGATGCTTTTGGAACATTTTGGACTTATAAAAGAAGCCAATAAAGTATATGAAGCTGTTGAAAAGGCTTTCGAACACAAAATAGTAACCACTGATTTGAATTCGTTTTCAAAATTTGGTACGAATGAAGTAGGGGATTTTGTTTCGAATTTTATTTTAAGCAAAGATGACTTACTTTATTTTAATAATGATAATGTACATATAGGACAATCTACTATAGTATAATTTTAAAAAAAGACTTAAAAAAAATAGAAATATAATGGAATTAAATAAATACAGCAAGACCATAACTCAAGACGTAACTCAACCTGCAGCGCAAGCAATGCTTTACGGAATAGGTTTAACTGAAGAAGATTTAAACAAAGCGCAAGTAGGAATTGTGAGCATGGGTTACGAAGGAAACACTTGTAACATGCACTTGAATGACTTGGCAAAAGATGTTAAAAAAGGAGTTCGTAATGCTGATTTAGTTGGACTTATTTTCAACACAATTGGAGTTAGCGACGGGATTTCGAACGGAACGGAAGGGATGCGTTTTTCATTAGTTTCTCGTGATGTAATTGCAGATTCTATTGAAACTGTTATGGGAGCGCAATGGTATGATGGTTTGATAGCTATTCCGGGTTGTGATAAAAATATGCCGGGAGCTTTAATCGCAATGGGAAGAGTAAATCGTCCTTCTATAATGGTTTATGGTGGAACAATTCACTCAGGAAGATGGAAAGGGGAGCACTTAAATATTGTTTCAGCATTTGAAGCATTAGGGAAAAAATTTAAAAAAACAATTTCTGATGAAGATTTTAAAGGTGTAATTAAAAACTCTTGTCCTGGTCCAGGTGCTTGTGGTGGAATGTACACGGCGAATACAATGGCATCCGCTATTGAAGCATTAGGAATGAGCTTACCTTATAGTTCATCAAATCCTGCAGTGAGCCAAGATAAATTGCAAGAATGTGAAGATGCTGGAAAAGCAATTCGTATTTTATTGGAAAAAGATATTAAGCCAAAAGACATAATGACTCGCAAGGCTTTCGAAAATGCTATTACAATTGTAGCTGTTTTAGGAGGTTCAACAAATGCAGTTATGCACTTAATTGCTATGGCACATTCAGTTGATATCGAAATTACATTAGATGATTTTCAGGCTATAAGTGATAGAACTCCAGTTTTGGCAGATTTAAAGCCTAGCGGGAAATTCATGATGGAAGATTTACACGCTGTAGGTGGTATTCCTGCAGTTTTGAAATATTTATTAAAAGAAGGTTACATTCACGGAGATTGTTTGACTGTTACAGGAAAAACAATGGCCGAGAATTTGGTTTCTGTTCCAGATTTAGATGCAGGTCAAGAAGTGGTTTTTGAAATCCAAAAAGCGTTGAAAGCTACTGGAAACATTCAAATATTATATGGAAACTTAGCTTCAGAAGGTTGTGTTGCTAAGATTAGTGGGAATGAAGGAGAATATTTTGAAGGAACTGCTGTAGTTTTCGAAAGTGAATTTACCGTTATTCCTGGATTAGAAAAAGGATTAATTAAACCAGGAGACGTAGTCGTCATTCGATATTGTGGTCCAAAAGGTGGACCTGGAATGCCAGAAATGCTAAAACCAACATCAGCCATAATGGGAGCTGGTTTAGGAGATAAAGTAGCTTTAATTACAGATGGTCGTTTTTCAGGTGGATCACATGGTTTTGTGGTAGGACACATTACACCAGAAGCTTATGATGGTGGTGGAATTGCTTTAGTAGAAAACGGAGATTTAATCACGATTGATGCTGTTAAAAACACTATCAATTTAAAAATTTCTGATGAAGAATTTGCCAAAAGAAAAGCAGCTTGGGTTCAACCTGCTTTAAAAGCGTCAAAGGGAGTTTTACTTAAATACGCAAGATCAGTTTCAAGCGCATCAACAGGATGTGTAACTGATAAATAGTATTCAGAGTTCAGTTTACAGATTACAGTTTTAAAATAATAAAACAAACTCACCTCTACCAATATAGGTTTTGACGGTCGGGGAGAGGAAAAAAAACAATCCATGGAAAATAATAAAATATCAGGCGCAGAAGCCGTTATTAGATGTTTACTAGAAGAAGGAGTAGACTTGGTTTATGGTTATCCAGGTGGTGCTATAATGCCGGTTTATGACGAATTATATAAATTTAAAGAGCAATTGCACCACGTTTTGGTACGCCACGAACAAGGTGCAACTCACGCTGCTCAAGGTTATGCAAGAGCTACTGGCAAAGTGGGTGTTGCCATCGCGACTTCAGGACCAGGAGCTACAAACTTGGTGACAGGTATTGCTGATGCTCAAATTGATTCCACTCCAATGGTTTGTATTACAGGCCAAGTAGGTAAACATTTATTGGGTTCCGATGCTTTTCAGGAAACGGATATTATCGGAATTTCGACACCGGTAACTAAATGGAATTATCAAATTACTGAGGCATCTGAAATACCAGAAATCATCGCTAAAGCGTTTTATATCGCGCGATCAGGCCGTCCAGGTCCCGTTTTGATTGATATTACCAAAAATGCTCAGTTCGACGAATTAGACTTTAGCTATAAAAAATGTACCAATATTAGAAGCTACAATCCAAAACCAGTTTTAAATCTTGAAAAAGTTGCAGCTGCTGCCGAATTGATTAATAATGCCAAAAAACCGTTCATCGTATTTGGACAAGGAATAATTCTTGGCGAAGCCGAAGCGGAACTCCAAGCATTGGTTGAAAAATCAGGAATTCCAGCTGCTTGGACCATTTTGGGACTTTCCGCCTTGCCTACAGCACATCCAATGAATGTTGGAATGTTAGGAATGCACGGCAATTATGGCCCTAATTTATTGACCAATGAATGCGATGTTTTGATTGCACTGGGAATGCGTTTTGATGATCGTGTCACTGGAAATTTGGCAACTTACGCCAAACAAGCTAAAGTTATTCACTTTGAAATCGATCCTTCAGAAATTGATAAAAATGTAAAAACTACGGTGGCAGTTTTGGCTGACGTAAAAGAATCTTTGCAAGCATTGATTCCGCTTATCGAAAGTAAAAACCACGATTCTTGGCTTAACGAATTCAAAGCAAAATATAAAATCGAATTTGATACAGTTATTGGTGAAGAATTGACTCCATCAAAGGGCGGGATTTCTATGGGAGAGACCATCGAAATGATTAATAAACACTCCAAAGGAGATGCAATAATCGTTTCGGATGTTGGACAACACCAAATGTTTGCTTGCCGTTATGCTAAATTTAATTCTTCAAAAAGTAATATTACTTCTGGAGGATTGGGAACAATGGGATTTGCTTTACCAGCTGCTATTGGGGCTAAAATGGGAATGCCAAATCGTGAAGTTGTTGCTATTATTGGAGATGGTGGTTTTCAAATGACTATTCAAGAATTAGGAACTATTTTTCAAACGAAAGTTCCTGTGAAAATTGTTGTTCTTAATAATGAGTTTTTGGGAATGGTGCGTCAATGGCAAGAATTGTTTTTTGACAAACGGTACGCTTCCACAATTATGACGAATCCTAACTTTGTGGCTATTGCCGAAGGGTATCATATAAAATCAAGAAAAGTTACCAAAAGAGAAGATTTGGATGCCGCTGTTGCCGAAATGTTGGCATCTAAAGAATCCTATTTCCTTGAAGTAATGGTCGAAAAAGAAAACAACGTATTCCCAATGATTCCAACAGGAGCCTCGGTTTCCGAAATGAGATTAAGCTAAAAATTATGGAAAATAAAACATTCACCATTTCTGTTTATTCAGAAAACAACGTTGGCTTATTAAATAGAATATCAGGAATATTCCTGAAACGCCACATCAATATATTGAGTCTCAATGTATCCGAATCAGAAATCGAAAATATTTCGAGATTCATCATTGTGGTTCACACCACCGAAAAATGGGTCCAAAACATTGTGGGTCAAATTGAAAAACAGATTGAAGTTGTCAAAGCTTTTTATCACGTTGACGAAGAAACTATCTTTCTAGAAAGCGCTATATTCAAAATCGAATCCAGCTTATTATTCGACGAAAGACAAATTCAAAACATCATTAAAGAAAGCCATTCGGAAATCGTGACAGTTTCAAGAGACTTTTTTGTGATTTCAAAATCAGGGAAACGTTCCGAAATTGAAGAATTATACAAAAAATTAAAACCTTTCGGAATTATGCAGTTTGTGCGTTCAGGAAGAATTTCGGTTTCCAAACAAAAAATGGAAATTTCAACCTTATTATTAGAAGAGTTAAAATAGGAATTAAACAAAAGGGCAATAACCCAAAAAAAATCATTAAATATTAAACAACAATTAAAAAATGGCAAATTATTTCAATTCATTACCCCTTAGATTACAATTAGAACAATTAGGCGTTTGCGAATTTATGGATCAATCCGAATTTTCAGATGGAATAGCAGCCCTTAAAGGGAAAAAAGTAGTTATCGTAGGTTGCGGAGCTCAAGGTTTGAACCAAGGTTTGAATATGAGAGATTCTGGTTTGGATATTTCTTATGCCTTGCGTGCTGAAGCAATTGCTCAAAAAAGAGCTTCTTATATGAATGCTGCAGACAATGGTTTCAAAGTGGGAACTTATGAGGAATTAATCCCAACAGCTGATTTGGTATGTAACCTTACTCCGGATAAACAACATACTGCCGTGGTTACGGCTATTATGCCTTTGATGAAAAAAGGTTCGACTTTAGCTTATTCTCACGGTTTCAATATTGTAGAAGAAGGAATGCAAATTCGTAAAGATATTACGGTAATTATGTGTGCTCCAAAATGTCCTGGATCTGAAGTTCGCGAAGAATACAAAAGAGGTTTTGGTGTACCCACATTAATCGCTGTTCACCCAGAAAATGATCCAAACAGGGAAGGTTTTGCACAGGCAAAAGCCTATGCTGTGGCCACCGGAGGTCACAAAGCGGGAGTTTTGAACTCTTCTTTCGTTGCTGAAGTAAAATCAGATTTAATGGGAGAACAAACTATTCTTTGTGGAATGTTGCAAACTGGTTCTATCTTGTGTTTTGACAAAATGGTCGAAAAAGGAATCGAGCCCGCTTATGCTTCAAAATTGATTCAATACGGTTGGGAAACTGTTACCGAGGCCTTAAAACACGGTGGAATTACCAATATGATGGATCGTTTAAATAATCCTTCAAAAATTGAAGCTTTCGAACTTGCCGAAGAATTAAAAGACATTATGCGTCCGTTGTTCCAAAAACATATGGATGACATCATTTCTGGTGAATTTTCAAGAAATATGATGATTGATTGGGCAAACGACGATATCAATTTATTGACTTGGAGAGCAGCCACTGCCGAAACCAATTTCGAGAAAACGGCGCCAACCGCAGCACATATTTCGGAGCAAGAATATTTCGACAACGGCGTTTTGATGATTGCAATGGTAAAAGCTGGCGTGGAATTGGCTTTCGAAACAATGACTCAAACAGGAATCATCGAAGAATCGGCCTACTATGAATCATTGCACGAATTGCCTTTGATTGCTAACACTGTTGCCAGAAAAAAATTATACGAAATGAACAGAATCATTTCTGATACAGCTGAATACGGTTGTTATTTATTTGATCATGCTTGCAAACCGTTGTTGACCGAATTTATGAAAACGGTTGATACTAATGTTATCGGGAAACCATTCTCCAAATCGAATGGTGTTGATAATTCCGTTTTGATTGCTGTAAACACAGAAATTCGTCAGCATCCGATCGAAGAAATAGGAGCGTGGCTGAGAGAATCAATGACGGCAATGAAAAAAATTGGATAACAATAAAATAGTATAATCACGTAATTTGTGTGATGGGATTTGCCCAGTATCTTTAGTTTCATAATATTTTGAATTAGTAAACATTTATTAAAAGACATAAAAAGACATTGTTGTTTTGCATTCACTTAACTTCTGAGCGAGCTAGAACGTTAAGTGGGGTAATTCCTAATTATTAAAATATAAGGCAAAATAGAAATTCTATTTTGCTTTTTTTTTTATAAAAGGAATTTCAAGTTAAATAGAAAAAGATAATTCACTTACAAGACTAGCATCTATAAGTCACAACGGTAGAATTTTAAAGAATTATTTCTATTTAATTCCCAATCTTGACTTTAATTTTAGGAAAAGCAAAGCTATTTTATATGCGTCTTCAGATGAAGAATTTCGGTCACTTTTTGGTATTTTGTATATTTCACATAATTCGTCAAGTGAAAATTGTTTGTTATTAATCTCGTGCAATTTTCGATGCATTACATCAATATCCAAAGCTTCATTTTTTAATCTTCCGCAACCTAATCTTTCTAAGGCAGCATTAATCATTTCAACGTCAAAATCAACATGATGTCCAACCAAAACAGCATTTCCAATAAACTCAATTAGAGCCTGAATTGCTTCAGGTTCTCCCAATTTTTTCATTTTACTTTCAAGGGTAAATTCATTTAAAATACCATTATCATGAAAGAATTTATATTGTGCAATAATGGTCTCAAAACTATTTCCAATAATAATATTATTATCGATTACAGTAAAAGAACCTATCGACAAAATCACATCTTTCACTGGGTTTAAACCTGTAGTTTCAGTACTAAAAACAACGAAACATTTCGATTTTTTATCAAATTTAGAAACATATATCTTCCAAAATTCGGGATGTTCTTTGTTGATGTTTTTTATCCATTCTAACATAATTATGAAAATTGAGTAAGTTGGAACTTGGTTTTTATTAATTCTTCCAATTCTTTCATTGGAGCCAAAGCACTTTTTAAATTTTCCTTTTCCACTTTAGATAGCTCCTGCAAATCAATATATTGTCCAGAATTATCATTTTTTAAACCTTCCAATGTCCTAAATTTTGATAAAGTCAAAAAAGCTTCGGCACAATTAAGATAAATTTCATTGTTTTTAGGATCTGTAATTGCCAGTTGCTTAAAACGCATATATGTATTATTTACATTTCGAATGTTATGACTCAAGGCAAATAGACGTGCACCATCCACTAAAGGCATCAAAGCACGGGTTTTAATGTCAAATTTATTCTTGTTAACGCCTTCCTCTTCGACAATAAATTTCTTAAAGAAGCTTAATGGAGAGTTTTTGCGTAAGGCATCATTTCCCAAAAAATCAAAAAATAAAGCATTATTTTTAACATTTGTAAAAATTATATTTTCGATTGTATCTTCAATTGTTTTCTCTCCAAAGACCATCTCATAGTCAAAGAATATACTGCTTATATCATTGCTATTTTCACCTGGAGTATTAATCCAGCTATTGTATTGTTTTGCCCAATCAGTCAATGATTTACACCAAAGCATATTACTTCCCATATAGCCATTTGGGCATGATTTATATCCTACATTTTCTAAAATTGTCGTGGTTCTTTTTCCCAATTTTAGAAAATAATCCTTTACATCCCTATATTTTTCGGCAGATACATCTTCAAAAACTAAAATACTGTCTTGATCTGTGAGCAATAATTGTTCTTTTCGTCCTTGGCTCCCTATGCTGAACCAAGCAAAACGGGCAGGAGGAGAGCCTAAATCTAAAATAGATAACTCAATCGATCTCTTGATTATTGCCGAATTGATTTCGCTCGCAATATTGTTAATATGAGAAAACGGAATGTTTTTATGGATTGATTTTTGGATGAGATCCGTTAGACGTTGACGGATTAATTTCAAGTCTTTTGAACTTTTGGAACGCTTAATTTCTTTAATTAAAACACCGGGATTGCTAGCTTGGGCGACAATTAAGTCGTGTTCAGAAATAATCCCTTTTACGTCTGATTTGTCAGTTCCGTCTTGAGTAACGCAGAGGTGAGTTACGTTGTTTTTGAGCATTAATAATTGGGCTTCGGCCAACGAAACATTCTCAACAACAGTCACCACTGGTGATGACATAATTTTATCTAAAGTAGTTGTGATTAGGAATCGGCCTGTAGCAATTTTGGTGCACATGTCAGTGTTCGTGACAATTCCGATAGGAAAGTTGTTTTCGCAAATAATGACACTATTGGTAATTGAATTTGTCATGAGTTGTGCCACTTCCTGAACAATGCTTGATTTTTTTGCTCTTAAGGGAGTTAAGTTATAAGACAATGATTGAAAATACTGCATCTCTGATTGCTGATCAGAATAATAAACATTATCAGAAATCAGTTTTCCATGTAGATTTTCACTTTCACTAGGGTTACTAGTGTTTGAGGCAAAACTTTGCAATAAATAATCCAATACTTCCGGATTATTGGCTACAAATGGACGAAAAGTAGCAATGGGTATGGCATAAATTATGCTTTCTTCGCGAGCTTTGGCAGTCATCAAATAGTTATTTTTTGCAAAAAACGGACGCAAACCAAAAACATCACCTACAATACATTTATTTAAAATTGTGTCTTCGGCATCTGCAATGACTGACAAATTGATAACCCCAGAAGCCACTACATAAAAACTAGTGTGTAAATTATCATTAATTTGGAATAAAGTTTTATGTTTTTCTAAATTTAGAACATGAATACTTGTTGCAATTTCAGATAACTCTTGAAAAGTTAAATTATTAAACGGTGGGTATTGCTTTAAAAAATCTGCAATGTGTTCTGCAATTGTGTTCATGGTTTTTTTGTAAAGTCTGTTGTAAAAATAAC
>CAIOTL010000134.1 GCA_903861155.1 uncultured Bacteroidota bacterium | reverse complement strand
CTTATTAAGTTTAGTCGAAATATTCAAAAATTTCAACTTACAGGTATTTGCTTATAAAATATTAAACGATTTCTCAATGGGTTTAATAATTGGATTGGTATTTCTGCCAGTGTATTTAATCTTAAAACGTATTAAAAGCTCTTTAGGAATAATCGTGATCAAAGTCTTATTTTCTATTATCGCAATAATCCAACTTGCTTTGATAGGATATAGCCTAACTACTCATATTAATCTTGGTGCAGATCTTATCGGATATAGTTTTAAAGATATCTATACGACTGTTACTTCATCAATATCAATATCGTTTCTGCTATTTTTACCCTTTATAATTGTGACTCTTTTATATTTAGGATTAAATAAATTATTCAATCTTTTCGGTCATAAAATAAATACCAAAGTTTTACTTTTAGGACTTTTCCTTTTTGGAAGTTTAAATTTATTGGTTGCAAATGCTAATAAACCTAATTCTCAAAATAAATTACATTTCTTGCTAGCTGACATTATAAGATCAAAAAATGACCGAGCCTTGGCTTCAGAAGGCAATGTAATGTACAAAAAAGAATTTCCTTTAGAAAAACCTTTCGCTGACACAAAAGATGTATTAGGATCATTTTTTAATATTCACGACGAAAAACCAAATATAGTATTCATCATTGTAGAAGGGCTTGGTAGCGATTTTGTTGACAAGGGAGAATACAAAGGCTTTACTCCTTATTTAGATTCATTGACCTCTAAATCGCTCTATTGGGAAAATTTCGTGAGTAATGCAGGAAGAACATTTGGTGCATTGCCTTCAATAATGGGTTCGTTACCCTTTGGCGAAAAGGGATTTATGGAAATAAATGAACTCCCTAAACATAATTCGTTAATTAGCATTCTAAAATCGAATGGCTATACATCCTCATATTATTGCGGAGATGATTCCAATTTTGAACGGAAAAACAATTTTTTAGAATATAACGGTATCAATAACATAATTGATGTCAATAAATTTGGGCCTAAATATGTCGCAACTAAAAAGAATGAAGGTGGTTTTTCATGGGGCTATCCAGATTCAGAAATATTTAGAAAGATGCTATCTGAATTAAAAGATAAAAAACAACCTCGATTAGATATTGTTATGACACTTTCTAATCACGAACCGTTTGAGATTCCTTCTAAGAACATCTATTTAGATAAAGTGGAACGTATTCTAAAAACAAAATCGTATCTTGAAAACAATAAAATGAATGATTATAAGGATATATTTGCCGCTCTTATGTACACAGATAATTCTATAAAAAACTTTATGGAAGCCTATTCAAAAAAACCTGAATATTCAAATACCATATTTATAATCACGGGCGACCACAGATTAATACCAATCCCTCAAAAAGATAATTTATCAAGATTCCACGTTCCTCTTTATATTTTCAGTCCTATGTTGAAGAAAACGGCAAAATTTAAATCCATTTCTTCTCATCGTGATATAACACCAAGTTTAGTCTCTTTTTTAATAAATAACTATAAACTTAACAAATTAGAAAAAACCTCATGGTTAGGTAAAGGTTTGGATACTGCAAGACAATTTAGAAGTACACAAAACATATCCTTTATGAGGTATAAAGGCAGTATTAATGATTATATCTATCAAGACTATTTTTATTCAGATGGCAGTTTGTTCAAAATTGATGAAAATTTCAATATTAGTGAGACAAACAACAATATGTTAGAAACGGTATCTAATTCTTTTAATGATTTTAAAAAATTAAATGTCTACTTGACATCAAAGAATAAAATTAATAATACCGCAATTAGCTTTAAAAAACCATCATTTGAATTTACAAAAGAAGAACTAGCTACAATTCAAAAATTAACAAAAGGATTAGATTTTGATCAGGCTTTCCTCTTAGCAAGAGATTTAGCATTCAAAAAAGACCATAAAAATGCGCGATTAATATGCAATTATCTTTTAAATAAAAAGCCTGATGCTTCAGATGTAAGAACATTAAAAGGAAGGACACTAGCTTGGGATGGTGACTATAAAAATGCTGAAATTGAATTGTTAGAAGTTATAAAAAGAACTCCTTTTTATACTGACTCTTATGTAGCATTAATGGATGTATATTGGTGGTCAAACCAGAATGAAAAAGCCATTGCAATAGCCAAAAAGGCCCTAGGCAATCAAAACAAAAATGCTGAATTAGGCTATAAATTGGCACAAGCTTATGAACGGACAAAAAATAACAATCAGGCAAATAAAACTATTGATAGCCTTATAAAAATATATCCAGAAAAGATAGATTACTTAAATTTTAAAAAATCTCTAAAAAAATGATTT
>CAIOTL010000133.1 GCA_903861155.1 uncultured Bacteroidota bacterium | reverse complement strand
TTACTTAATTGACGACAATTTTTTTGGGGATATCTCCTTTTGAAGTTTTGACTTTTACAATATAAATTCCAGAACTCAAATTTTTAATCGGAATTTGGATATTGGTTTGTTCTTTGTTTTCAACATCCCATTTTGTTATAGATTGGCCAAGTATGTTGAAAAGAGAGATCGAATTTACGGTTGCATCTAACATATTATTTTTGATAATTAGCATTTTATAGTTGTTTGAATACAACACTACAATTCCGTCATTTGCTATTGGTTTATCAACTCCGAGTGTTTTGTCTGAAAACCGCAAGGAGAATCGATTATTGTATTCGCCAACAGGGAGTGAAATTGTGAAATTTCTTTCTCCAAGGTTGTTATAATTTCCGGTTTCATTGTCAAACAAGTAGATTTCGGTGCTGGAAGGAATATTTTCCAATGCATCAATTTTAATGGTTATTGTACCTTCATTGGCAACAACAATTCCTAGAGGAATAATTCTATTTGCATTAAAATCTGGAATTGCCTGAATTACAAACTGGCTATCGCTAATTTCCCAATACATATCGTTGTCATTCGTATCGTACATTGGAGCATCATAACCAATATCAAAAAGATTGGTTGTGTTAGCGTCGGCTCCGACCAAAAGTTGTCGATGCATACCAACGGAAGAATCAAATCCCAATCTAATTTTTGATCTAGTATCGGTATTCTCAGTGATTTTTGTATTCTTGCTTTCACTTGTTTTCATGAAGATAGAATTTCCTGAACTTTCTCTGACAAATGCCCGTTGGCTATTTTTGAAAACAAGGATGCCTCCATCAATAGTTGCCATTGTTCCTAATAAAGTTGGGTCTAAGGATGCATCAACAAAAAATCCTTGACCAACTGGAATATATCGGCCTGGTATTTTAGATCCTGAAACTCCATTATTTGCTGTTAAAGGTATATCTGCAATTGCGTTGACACCACCCACTAAGGTATAAGTTGCATATCCGCCTTCATATTGGGCTAAATAATGATTGTTTGACAAACCAAAATGATCCCAAAAATAGAGTGCCCCATTAAATACATTCACGTTTGAAGTGCAGCCAGAACAATCCCGCAAATTGTCCCGTATAAATTGATTAGCATCAATCGCTGATGGATAAGGATTCCCTATTAAATGTGTGTCATCTGGAGGTAAATCTAAAGAAATTGTTCCAGAATTGGGCTTGCCAACAAAAACATAGTTTTGTATTGAGGTAATTGGAGCAATGCCTCCTGTTCCTTTCATGGTAAAACCTTCCCCAATTTCAATAGGTATCGTGCTTCCAATATAGTTCCATTGATTATAATTTTGTAAATAAGTATTTGAATCGGGTGTTAAATCCCCGTAAGACCACAACCAGCGATTGCTTATTTTTATTGGACTAGTTAATGGACCGTCTGCGAAAAAAGCTCCGTCTCCAAAAGTTATCATTTCTTGGTTAAAATTTGAAATAGAAATGACGTTTGTTACATCGGTTCCATCCCTCAAAACACCACTAACGGAATAATGGGCAAAGTCAGCACTTGAACTTACGGGAGAAGACCAATAATTGTAATTGAAACTATTTTGTTGACCTTGCTGGTCTCTTAAAAGCACTCCTGAACCACTGTTAGGATTTGCTGTAGTTCCGGCTTGGATTAATTGCGCCTCGCCAGTTAAACGTAAGTCACCGCTGAGCAAGGACAAATTATTTGAAACGGTTAATTCGAATCCATCAACCACACTTATTCCTTTAGCTCCTCCCGAATTATTGGTGGTCAAATTATAGAAGGCTTCGTTGGTTTTGATGCCATAATTTATATTTTGAATCTGATTTGTAGTGGTGCCGTTAAAAGTCACCGTTCCGGTTCCCGGTATAAAAGAACCACTGTTTTTCCAGTCGCGACTAATTTGCAACTCGGAATTGTTGGTGTTTACCATAGACACAGATGCTCCGGTAGCTATAATTAAATCCCTTGCACTGGCAGTATAACTGTAAGCTGCTGCAAATGGGGAGTTTCGGTCAATTATAGGCATTCCAAAACTTCCCGAAGGAGTTGAGGGAATTTGGGCATCGACAGAACTTGATGGTAAACCACCAGCCCAGTTCATACAATTGAACCAATCCGCACTTACTAAACCTGTCCATAAACCTTGAGTTCCATTTAGTACTGTCACTGTCGCAGATCCAGTCAAATCGCTGGCTATCGCGGTACATTTTGCATCGCTCAATGCCGTGATTGTATACATTTTATTCGTTGTCATTCCGGACACACTAAAAACATAAGGATTATTGCTGGTATTCACGTTTGTAGTAGTCGTGCCATCGCTATATTTTATTGTCCAAGGAGCAACACCAGTTAAGGCCACGCTAAAAGTTGCAGTTCCTCCAGAACAAATGGTTTGATTAATTCCGATATTGGCCGTTGGTCTTGCATTTACGATTACCGTAATATAAGTGGTTCCTTGTGGGCCATAACTAGAACAACCATTAAGATAGGAAGTTACAGCATAGGTGGTTGTTACGGCAGGATATACTATGGCATTTGTTGTATTAGTATTACTAATTATTATCCCCGTATTGGTGTCAACCCATTGTGAGGTTAAAACACCAACGGGTGCTTGAGGGATTTGAATATTGTCCAATGCCCATGAACTACCGTTTGTTCCTGTATAGTTGAAACGTATTTTTAAATTAGTTTGTCCCAAATAAGCACTTAGATCAATATTCATGTTGGTTGTAAATGGAGCATAAGGCAATTGATTTCCTGTGCCATAAGAAGTCAAGACTATAGGATAAGTTGCACCACCATCTAATGAAAGTTCCACTTTGGCAGAAGCTCCAGCCAATAATTGATAGGCATAGGTAAAATTCAAACTTGCAGTTGTCAAACCTAAAGTGTTAAAAACGGGTGTTTCCAAAGTTGAATTATAATTGCCATACACAATAGCAAATTTACCCGTGCTGCTATATATATACTTGCCATTTGTTTCTCTGAATGGATTTGGGGTTCCGTTATCGCCTCCCGCATTTAAACAATTACTGCATGCCCCGTCAACCAACCATCCTGCAGGATTTGCATTGTCAAAAGCACCTCCCACAGAGAGATTTTGACTTGTAGCATAACCACTTTGGGAGACAAGAGTAGATGAGTCACCATTGCATATTGTTGAAGGTGTCGCGCTTACTGGATTTGGTTTAATATTCGGAATTACGTTAATCATAGAAGTTGCCGAGAAAACTATAGAACAGTTTGCGTTTTGTATCACGGCTCTAAATAAGGTTGTCTGTTGTATGTTTGTATAATTATATATTGCGTTACCGGCATTGCCTAAATTTATCCATGAAGAACCTCCAGTTGTTGAAGATTGCCAATAAAGAATAGTGCCCGTCTGACCACTTAAATAGAGTGAGCCATTGGCAAAGTGACAAACGGTATTAACAGTAACAACAGGTAATGCATTTGGTAAAGAAATAGTAACCCCACCACCTAATGATGATGCATCAACTTCAATAGTAAAAGTTTTTGTGGGTCCAGAACAACTCGCACCACCATTAGTAAATGTCGGGGTAACAACAATGTTTGCAAATACTGCAGTTGACCCTGCATTTGTAGCAGTAAATACTGGAATGCTTCCGGTTCCAGAAGCCGCCAATCCTATTGAAGTCGTATCATTAGTCCAAGAATAAGTTGTTGTTCCTGCAGTATTTGTGGTTCCAAAAACGACTGAAGTTGTTGAATTTCCGCTACAAAAAACTTGATTTGTTGGTTGATTGACTTGGGCTGTTGGATTAACAGTTATTGTAAAAGTTTTTGTGGGTCCTGTACAACCGACACTTCCATTGGTGAAAGTTGGCGTAACAACAATCGTTGCTACAACAGGGGTTGTTCCATTATTTACAGCCGTGAAAGAAGAGATATTCCCATTTCCGGAAGCCGCCAATCCTATTGAAGCCGTGTCATTAGTCCAAGAATAAGTAGTTGTACCACCTGAATTTGTGGTTGCAAAAGTGACTAAGCTTGTTGTACTTCCGTTGCAAACCACCTGATTTATGGGTAGATTTACTTGAGCAGTTGGATTAACAGTTATTGTAAAAGTTTTTGTGGGTCCTGTACAACCGACACTTCCATTGGTGAAAGTTGG
>CAIOTL010000132.1 GCA_903861155.1 uncultured Bacteroidota bacterium | reverse complement strand
TTTCGGAAAAATATCTCCTATTTTTTTATAAAAATATTTCATTACTAATAGAAGGAGCAAGACGGTAATTGAACTTTAAATAGTGAAATAGACGTGAAATTAGTTTTCTTTTTAATTCTTGAAGACCTTTTTTATAACGGATGCCAAGCGGATTCCGGCTTTGAGTATTTGGTTTTCTATTATTATTGTATTCCCGTTTACATATTCGTCACTAACCTTGTCCCCTCCGGTATTGTAAATTTGTTCAAGATAGCTTCTGGATTCTTTTGACCAATGGAGTACATTAATTTTCTGTATTTTTCGCATCTCTTTCTTTGAAAATGTCTCCGAATTTAAGCAATCTTGCAGAGTGATTCCCTTGTATTCGATTATTCCCGAATCCCAAAGGGAATGTAAATTAGTTTTCCTGTTATTGAAGTTGATTGGTATTGAATTACCGCCTTTGTCCGAACCATAACCTACGTGCATGGGTTGGTGCAGATCTCCCATTAAGTGAAAAAGGATTTTTATTTTGGTTGTAATCTCTTCTTTTGCGAGGTATTTTTTATTTTTTAATTCCTTTATGGTAGTGTCTAATTGGTAAATGATGTTGTCGCCATTTGCTTCAAAAACTGGGTTGCCCTTTTCGAAATTGACATAATGGTAAGGTTTCATATAATCGTAAGCATGGTCGTTTTTTACAGTATCCATCCAGTTGGCAGCCTCCTCGATAGTCATTCCATCTAAATATTCCAATACCATTTTTTTTGTATTTTCATCTAAAAAACGAAAGGCTACTTCAGCCACCAAGGCGTGTCCTTTTTTGCCCCAGGCCAATGTTTTGATTGGAAAAAGCATAGCCGACATTAAAAACGCGGCGAAAATGTAGGTTTTGATCATAATTGAAATTTTGACAAATATAACTTTAGTTCGATAATGGGAAGTTAATTTTATATTAAATGAGTGGATTAAAAATACTTAAAAACCTTTATCGGTATTACACTGGATTGTATATTTAAGAATTTTCATTACTTCAAAGTGTCCCCGATTTGCAGTTTAAGTATTTAGTATGGAGTATTCTTTTTTATTAGATAACTCTCGTATATAAATTTAATAGTCTAATTTAGAGGTTTTAAAAGAGTTCGTAAAAGAATTAGTTAAAACCAGAAAAGAATTTTTTCTTCATCGCCAAGGTTCTTTTTAAAAATCACATAATTATCAAAAGAAAAATCAAAATAGTAAAGCAAAACATTCAAGAAAGGCTGCATCAAGAGTCCTTTTTTGCCCATCTTGGATTGAAGTTTATACCCAATATTGTCGTGAACCTCATTAGCTTTATAATTTCATTTGCAGTCGTGGCAGGACTGCTAATTCTGCTTTTTCGTTTTTTGCTAAAGAAATTCTACCATTTAGATTAAATTAAAATGAGGTTTCTTTTTTGAATCGGAGTTTTAGAATTAAAAATTTAGAGGGAAACAATAATTATGAACCTGTGTGGTTTTGAATTGTTATTATTTTTTTGCGATTTGAGGAACGAAGGAGAGCGGTCGCAGTGTGCAATATGATTCTCTTTTCGAAATAATTGTCGGCAAAATATTTTTCGCAACTCGCTATTTATGCGTAAATTAGCAATGGTAATTGCCGCAATTATCAACTAAATATTTATTACCATGAAAAACTTAGGCCTATTATGTTTGCTGTTGGTTTGTATTGGACTTGAAAGTTGTAAAAAGAATCAAAGCGAAAAAGGCGTTGACGCTCCTCAAGTACAGGCTGAAAAGCCAATAAACATAAAGTGCTATAAAGCGCTCTATGAAAAAGATACCATCGAATTAAGAGTCAATTCTTTAAAAAATGGGAAGTTAACTGGCGATATGGTGATGAAATTATATAATATGCCGAAAAAGGTTGGCAAAATCGCTGGAGAATTCCGTGGAGACACCCTATTTGTCGCCTACACGTTTATTCAAGGAGGAAATGAGAAAATAACATTCAAAAACCCCATGGCATTTCTAAAGCGGGGGAACGAACTCATTTTAGGTAATGGGAAAATAGAAACCACTATGGGGGCCTCTTATTTTGTTAAAGGAACGCTTATAGATTTTGATCGTGTGAAATACAAATTTTCAAATGTAGACTGCGACAATAAATGAGGAACAAATAGGGGTGGAGGTTGACATAATTGGCATAGTTAAGGGTGCTTTCGTAATTTTCATGGGAACTGTCATCGATTGTAAACTTGGATTTGATGCGCACCTCTGGGGCTGATGCGCTAAATTATTTCTGACGTATTTCTTCAAAAAAAGGGGTCCTTTTTTCTTCCACACATTGAACGGCATATAAATACATAGAGGCACTCCAAGTTTGCCAATTTTGGCCTTTGGGTTCCGCGTTTTGTGCTTTTATCCATTCATTAAAACCAAATTCCCTGTTTTCGGCATTTACAAATTTGGCGGAGATCTCGTTGTTTTTAGCCGCAGATTCAGTTGAAAAATTCGTTTTCTTCATGCATTCGGTTAATACCATCAATTTCTGTTCTGCTAATGAAAATCTTTTTGCTGCCACTAATGTTGCCACATAAAACCCGCATATAAACGGCCAAATACCGCCATTATGGTAGTCACCTGGCTTATTGAATTCGGAATATCTTTCATGCCAATCGGGATCTTCCGGATTGGTAAAAGGGAAAAAATTAGGAGGTAAGTCAACTGCCAATAACCCTTTCCTTTTCATTGCTTCGCATTCGGTTTCTATCCAAGTAACCATTTCATTCGTTCTTGTGGGCGAGGCGATTCCCGACAAAATTGCGAGACAATTTCCCAACAAATCAAAACGTTCACTCCCGTAAACTTTATAGGACCAAAAGGCATAATAAGGTTTGTGTTTCAATACCAAACCTTCGTGAACATGATGGTGAATTGTACCACTCCTAATGGTAAAATGACTCATTTCTTGGAGCACTTTTTTAGCCCTTTCTGTTTGATTTAAAATTTTCAAATAGCTGTAAACCAGGGTATTTACAAATAGTCCATACCCAAGTGCCCATTGTTCATCACGCCAGTCGCTGGTGGGTTGCTGGGCAACTAAATACCTGTCGTTTGGACATTGATATTCCATCCAAACTAATGCTTTTTGGACGGCCTCTTTTAAAAAAGAGGGTTCGTTATTGACCTGTCTATAAATCCCCACTCCCAATAAAAATAATGGTGTAGTATCACTTGCTCCTCTGTCATCAGAATCGTGAACGAGAGAGGGAATATGTCCTCTTTCCGTTTGATTTTTTGCCAAAGTTTCCAAAACCTTGCGAATGCTTTTTAATAGTTCTTCATTTCCAGAAACGGCAATTCCGAGAATCGAAATCAATAAATCTCGGGTATAGGGTTCCGGATAACCCCAACCCGCAGTTCGGGGAAGTCCCTTAAATGGGCCTTTCATATTGTGTAAAAGCACTTCAAGAGCGGCTTTTTTGGCTGCATTTATTGCTGAAATATGTTGAGAATTTATCATTACAGTTTATTTTATCCCTAATTTATCATTCATTATTTCAATAAATTTTTTGGCAACAATTCTATAATCAAAGTTTTCGACTACTCTTTTCCTACCTGCTTTTCCCATTCTTTGCCTTAATTCTGCATCGTTCATCAGTTCGAATAACCCAATGGCAATATCTTGAACATTGGCGCGATAATCGACCGTTCGAGGCTCATTAAATATAATTTTACAGTTGTTTTCGAATCCTGATTCATCTCCAAGAATAACTTCGTTCACCACAATTTTTTTGGCAACATTGGCTAAAAAGGCAGTTTCGCCATCAACCAAGGTGTCTAACATTCCCATTGCTTTTATGCCAATAACAGGTTTTTCGCACGCTCCGGCTTCTATTTGCGGCATTCCAAATCCTTCTAATCGAGAGGGTGCCGCATAAATATCGCAAGCAGCAATAAGGTAGGGCATAAAAGTTCGAGAAATAGTGTTGGTCGCATAGGTAATATTTTTTTCAATCCCCAAAACGGTTGCCAATTGAAGGTCTTCGATGTTTTGACTTTTAGTGCGCTGTTGCGGCCAAACTTTGCAGACATATTTCCAGTCTGGGGCTTTCGTATCAATAATTGACAAGGCCTGCATCACTTCTTGAGCCCCTTTTGATGCTGCATCTCCTCCAACGGTTAAAATCATTATTTGGTCGGGCGAAATACCCAAAGATTCACGAACAGCTAGTATTTTAGGATTGTTTTTATCGTAAGGTTTGAAAGAATCGGTATCGCAACCCACGGGTAAAACTTCAATTTTATCTCCATTGATTCCGTCTCTAACATACATTTCTTTTACCCAGTGAGAGGTAACTAACAGCAAAGGAAGTTCATTTAAAACTTCCTGATAATTGGCGATGTAGCCATCGGCAACCAACCATGGAACTGGCTGAATACCATATCGCTGGGGATGCATAATTAGCTGGGGTGTGTGGCCCCAGTAGCCAATACCAACCACTACATCGGGTTGAAACCAGCGGTAATACCACTCTTTTTCTTGTGCTGATTCAAAATGAACAGCGTGGGCGTCGACTCCTAATTCGAGCAAGCCTCTGTATAAAAGGTCTCCTTGAGTCGCCAATCCGCCTGGCGAGGGTGGATAATCATAAAGCACCAATACTTTCATAGAAAATAATTTTAATGTTATTGATTTAAAAAATTAATTGCGTCATTTGGGGTATTGAAAACCCAAAAGGCTTCCGCTTTTGGCGTCGTTTTTGCTTCCCAACTGTTTTTATCGAAGCCATAGGTTTCGGTTATCAGCTTATATT
Source organism: uncultured Bacteroidota bacterium (assembly GCA_903861155.1). Classification (GTDB taxonomy): domain Bacteria; phylum Bacteroidota; class Bacteroidia; order Flavobacteriales; family Flavobacteriaceae; genus Flavobacterium. Next base: position 15,996 of record CAIOTL010000132.1, on the reverse strand, counting down.
TTTTAATCCAAATCTCGTTTTTAAGCGTTCCAAAACAAGCCGTGTTTTCGATTGCTTTTGGAAAATATCTTTTATTTCCATCTTCATAGGCAAAAAACCAAAGTTTATTTATGGCAATTTTGCCTTTGTTCCATAACATAATTACAGCCTTGCCTACTTCTTCGTGTCGCAAATGTTTGGTATATTCTCCAAAGGGACTATGGGTTATGAGTAAATCAAAATGGGTGTTAGGTAATAAATCCAATATTTTTTGCTCAACTTTTAAAATATTCAAAGGTTTTTGTTCAGGTTCATCATCAAGATTTCCCATTATTCCTTGTGCGTTTAGAATTTTCAAGACCTTGTAAAATTTAGAGGAACGGTTTTCGTCATTTTTTCGGCAAAGACTAATAATGAAATAGTTCCATTGGGGATTATTCAGTATAACCCCCCCTGCCCAAAGGATTTCATCATCAGGATGTGCAACTATTATAGCAATTGTTCTATTTGCTTTACTTTTCATTTTCAAAATTGTTTTTGACAACCTGAATCATTATACTCAATAATGAGTCTAGGCTTATAATAGTATGTTAGTTGGACAGATACGATTTTGCCAAACCAATGAGCTAATTGTCTTTTCGTTAAATCAATTAATTCTAAAATATTTAAAAACCTTAGACCGCTGAATATTACTCTAAATGTACTGATTTTAAGTCTTTAAACAATTTTTTTTATTTGTTTTCAATTTAGTTCCGTTAATAGTTAAGACAAATACTGCTGAAAATAGAAACGTTGCCTAGTGCAGAATAGTAATCATTTGGAGTTCATTGAGGGTGTTACGTCAACCGAACTATAATTGTGGATATAAAAGAATGTAACTTATGTAGAGGATAGGAGAGATGATAGTATGAAACGTAGGTAAAAAATGAATTCACACCTTTTTCTTTGGGGTATTATGCCTTAAATTTATAGAAATTTGGTCTCTAGACTGCGCTAGAGTTGATAGGAGATATGTAGCTAGTGCGATCTGAAGAATTTTATTTTGTTTGACAAGTAAGGAGTAGCACTAAACTGATAGCTTAGCGAAATAGCACCGTTGCATCAAGTTATGCTCCTAACACAGAGAGACTACTGATGGCCTATAAAGTTCAACAAGAAAGAGGTCGGTTTTTTAATAAAGATTTATTTTTGATGATTAAATGAAAAATGGCAATGGTGGAATGACAATTTACTATTGGGGAACTGATTTATTGAATTTTGAAAAATAAAAATTTTGTAATTATTCATTAATACAACATTTTTCCCATCAAATTAGATTTAAGATGTTTAACAAATTGTATATTTTCAATTTATTAACTCAACATTACCTCAACAAAATGTAGTTTACAACGAAGTAGTTGATTCATGATTTATAGGCAAAATCCTTTTCATTACTATAATTTCAAACGATTTCGCATTTTAACATGTTGTATAGTTTATATATAGTTAAATTTAATTTTGATTTAAGAATTGTTTTTTAAATTTGGTAATTAACTTAAAAGTAAAATATTATGAAAAAAATTACAGTTTTAATTGCTCTAATGATAGTTTCATTAGGGTTTTCGCAAGTGCCAGGTACTGCTGCACCAACCCCACCAGCAAGAGTTGCAACAGATGTGATTTCTGTTTATAGCGATGCTTATACTCCTTTAGCTGGAGTAGACTTAAATCCAAATTGGGGGCAAACTACAGTTGAAAGTGAAATAACCATTGCGGGTAATAAGACACTGCAATATGCTAATCTTGGTTATCAAGGTACTGAATGGTCAAAAGCACCAGGTTCTGCGCAAAATATTTCGAATATGGAATATTTACACGTAGATGTTTGGACAAATAATCAAGCTCCAAATGTATATGTAATTACTAGTACTGGTGATGGAACTGCACATCATATTTCAAGTGTTGCAGGTTCTTGGCAATCTTTAGATATTCCAATTGCAAGTTTTACTGGTACTTTAACAAATGCAATTCAATTTAAATTTGATGGTGGAACAGGAGGAACAATTTATCTTGATAATTTATATTTTTGGAAAACAGCAGCTCCAACAGGAACACCTGTAATAGGTTTTTTAACTCTTCCTGCTTTTAAATTTGTAGGGGATGCATCTTTTACTTTAACTGACCCTACTAGTACTAGTGCAGGTGCCTTTTCTTATACTAGTAGCAATACTGCAGTCGCTACAGTTTCAGGTCATACTGTAACTATAGTTGGAGCTGGTACTACTACATTTACGGCAAATCAAGCTGCTTCAGGTTCATTTTTAGCGGGTAGTGTAACTGCTAATTTAGAAGTTGATACGGCTCCTTTAGTTGCTGCACCAACACCACCAACTAGAAATTCTTGGGATGTTATTTCACTTTATAGTAACGCTTATAATAATAGAACAGTTGATACTTGGTCTGCATCTTGGGATAATTCAAATATTTATGATGTGCAAATTGCAGGTAATGACACAAAATATATTAAGTTTGGTACTTTTCTAGGAGTTGATTTTAGTGGTGCGGGACATCATATTGATGCAACTGCAATGACCAATTTTCATATGGATTTATGGGTTGCCGATGCTAATCAAGTTGGGTTAGTTTGTAATCCTAAATTTGTTGATTTTGGAGGAACTGCTAACGAAGTTTCACATTTGTTATTTCCAATTGAGCTTTACCCATCACAACCATCAGGAACTTGGATTTCTATAGATCTACCTTTTACAGCTGTTGAACCTTCAAGTACCCAAACAAGATCTGATTTAGCACAGCTTGTAATTACATCTGTAGCTTTTGTGGCAGTACCAGGTCAAAATGTTTTTGTTGATAATGTTTATATGTACAGACCAGCAACATTAGGCACAACAAGTTTTGAAACTTCAAATGTAAAATTATACCCTAATCCGGTTACAAACACTTTGAACATTGATGCCAATAGTGCCATTCAAAAAGTATCTATTTATAATGTTTTAGGTCAAGAGGTTTTGAAATCAAGTCCAAACAGCAACTCTGCTACTTTGCAAACAAGTGGGTTAAAAAGAGGAGTTTATATGGTACAAACACTAATTGATGGAAAAGTGAGTACTTCAAAAGTTGTAAAAGAATAGTATTTTTAAATTAATTTAGATTGTTTATTAAAAAGCACGTTTTGAAAAAAACGTGCTTTTTTTTTAAAATGCAGTTTTATATCAATATATTTATCTTTTTATTAGTAATATTTATATTTATTGGTTCTTTCCAGTTTTAATTCAATTTACCCTTTCAAATGTTTCAAAATATATTTTCAAGATTTTGTATTTATATACTTCTTTTTAGTTTTCTAGCAAGTTTTTCTCAGGAATTACCTCCTATTGTAAAATATTCCCCATCAACTTATGAGGGAGGAAATCAAAATTGGATGATTTCGCAGGATATAAATCATTACCTCTATTTTGCCAATCATGAAGGACTTTTAGAATTCAATGGATCAAATTGGTCACTTTACCCATCCCCTAATGAGACTATTATTCGTTCTGTAAAAAGTATTGGTGACAAAATTTACACGGGAAGTTATATGGAATTTGGTTTTTGGAAAAGACAAGATGATGGACACTTAAAATACACCTCTTTGAGCAAGGCTATAAAAGGTAAAATTCTCAATGATGAAATTTTTTGGAATATAATAAATTATGATCAATGGATTGTTTTTCAGTCCTTAAACAGAATCTATACCTATGATACTCAAACGGGTCATTTTAAAATTATAGTTTCAGTTGGTGGCATTACAAAATCCTATGGAACAAAGAGTTCTATATATTTTCAAACTTTAAATGAAGGACTTTATGAAATTGAAAGAGGAAAGGCCAAATTAGTCTCTGGTTCACCAATTCTCAAAAAGAATAGAATTGTAAATGTTTTCTCTATCGATCAAGGACTTTTAATTCAAACGGAATTTAATGGGTTATACACATTAATTGATAAAGTTTTATCAAAATTTAAAACGGAAACTGATTCTGAGTTTGCAACGAATAATGTATATAGTTGCATAAGACTCTCCGATGGTGGTTTTACGATAGGAACAGTTTCAAATGGAGTTTTTATATTGACCAAAGAGGGCAAAATTAAACATCATATTACTCAAGTCAAAGGACTCACTAATAATACTGCCTTGTCATTATTTGAAGATATAGATAAAAATCTTTGGGTGGGAACTGATAATGGAATTAGTTGTATAAACCTTCAATCGTCAGTTATTAGTTTTACAGATAACTCAGGGATTTTAGGGACCGTTTATGCTTCAAAAATATATCGTGGAAAACTTTATTTAGGAACCAATCATGGATTGTTTTATAAAAACTATAAAAATAATGAGGATTTTAAATTAATAAAAGGAACGGAGGGTCAGGTTTGGTCTTTATTTGAATACGATGGAACTTTGTTTTGTGGCCATGATTCAGGTACGTTTGTTATAAACGATAACTCGGCTAAAATTATTTTCGCAATGTCTGGAACTTGGAATTTTCAACCCGTTCCAAATCAAAAGACACTCTTACTGCAAGGAAATTATTATGGAATTTCAGTTTTAACAAAAATTAATAATCAGTGGGTTTTTAGAAATAAAATCAAAGGGTTTGATTATTCCTCTCGCTATTTTGAAATTACCAACGCATTAGAAATATATGTGAATCACGAAAGTCAAGGTATTTTTAGATTTCAATTGGATGACAAATTGCTAAAAGTAAGCTCTTTTACTTCGTTTTCATCACCCAAAAAAGGAAAATATTCCGGTTTAATAAAGTTCAATTCCGATATCTATTACGCGTATAAAGGAGGCGTTTTTATATTGAATGCAAAAACAAAACAATTTGAAAAGGACAATTTATTAAGTTCTATTTTTGATAAAGACGAATATACATCTGGAAAAATGATTGTCGATAATTCCAATAAAATCTGGTTATTTTCTAAAAATCACATTTATTATTTTTCATCTAGTAAATTGAGTAATCAACTTAAGCAAAACATTGTTCCTATTTCGGCTTCATTAACCAATGGGATGTTGGGATATGAAAACGTAACACAAATTTCAAATTTTGAATATTTAATTGGTATCACCGATGGTTATTATGTTTTGAATATTAGTAATTTAAGTTTAAAAAATGATGTTGTTTCTATTACTAGTATAACAACAAACAAATTAAATGAAAATTTAAAAAACATTCCAATTAAAAAAGAGGGTAATTTTAAGTATAACGAAAATAATATTACATTCAATTTTACAGTACCACAATACAATAAATATGATAAAACTGAATATAAGTATATTTTAGAAGGATTTCAGGATGAATGGAGTAAGTGGGGGGATAAACCAGTAGTAAGTTTTAAAAATGTTCCTCCTGGAGATTATATTTTTAAAATTAGGGCTAAATTAGCTAATTCCTATGTTAGCAATACAGTGGTCTATTCCTTTACAATTTTCAAACCTTTTTATCAAACTAATTTAGCCATTTTTATTTATATATTGCTTTTGCTTATCCTGTCATATATAATACATAGAACTTATAAAACCTATTACCATCAACAAAGAGAAAAACTTATTGAAGAAAACAATAGGCTTATAGAAATTAGGGAGCTCGAAATCGAGCAACAAATGATGAAGTTAGAAAATGAACAACTTTCTCAAGATGTTGATATGAAGAATCGAGAGTTGGTAGTTACTTCAATGAGTTTAAATAGCAAGAATGAGTTGTTAGCCAATATAAAAGAGGATTTGAAAAAAAATGGGGATTCAGATGTAAAATCTGTTATAAGGACTATAGATGAAAATATTACTGAGGGAGATACTTGGAAAATTTTTAAAGAAGCTTTTGATAACGCTGATAAAGACTTTTTGAAAAAGATAAAGCAGTCACATCCGTTATTGACTCCTAATGATCTAAGGTTATGTGCCTACCTTAGATTAAACCTTTCTTCTAAAGAAATAGCACCTTTACTTAATATTTCTGTGCGAAGTGTGGAAATTAAAAGATATCGTTTGCGTAAAAAAATGATTTTACCACACGAAAAAAGTCTTGTAGAGTATGTTTTATCGGTATAGTTGTGCGATTTAGGCATTAATAAACTATACATTACTACAACAATATCGTTATTTAGTTATTTTATAGTTTAATTATGATTTTTATGAACCCATAATTTTACAATTAAAACCTATGTTTTTTTATGATTTTATAATTTAATTCATTTTTTTTTGCATTGTATGTTTTTTGTTGTGGTTCTTTTTGGAGTTACATTAATTTAATCTATAAATTTACAATTCGCAATTTTTTTTGCAGTCATTACATTTTATCAATTTATTTTAATCATTTAATTTTAAGTATTTCGTATGAAAAAAAATATTCTTTTATTAATCTTTTTGTGTTTTTCTTTTGCCATACATGCTCAGGCAGACAAGGTATTAGTAGAAAAAAATATCGATGGGACAAAACTTGTTGTCAACGGAAAAGATTTTATAGTCAATGGGATGAATTGGGATTATTATCCTATTGGAAAAAATTTCTCCTATAGTATATGGACTCAACCCGATGCCATCATTAAACAAGCTTTAGATAATGAAATGGCTTTGCTTAAAAACATGGGGGTAAATACCATCAGAGTCTATTCCGGAATACCTAAAAAATGGATCGAATATATCTATATAAACTATGGTATCTACACGATGTTAAACCATACTTTTGGACGTTATGGTTTAACAATAAATGGTCAGTGGTTACCTAATACGGATTATTCCGACTCTAGAGTACATGATCAACTTTTAAAAGAGGTTACCCAACTTGTTCAAGAATATAAAGACACCAAAGGTTTACTATTGTTTTTGATAGGGAATGAAAATGATTACGGTTTATTTTGGGATGGTGCAGAGACAGAAAATATACCACTTGAAGATAGAAGATCTACAAAACGTGCATATCCAATGTACAAACTATTTAACGAGGCTGCTGTGGCTATGAAAAAAATAGATACTTCCCACCCAATAGCAATTTGTAATGGAGATTTATTGTTTTTAAATATTATCGCTAAAGAATGTCCAGATTTTGATATTTATGGATCTAATGTGTATAGGGGAAAATCATTTGGAGATGCATTTGAGCGTGTTAAAAAAGAATATGGTAAACCTCTTTTATTCACTGAATTTGGTACCGATCCATTTAATGCTGTTACCAATCAAGAAGATCAATATTCTCAAGCATATTATTTGCTTAATAACTGGAAAGAAATTTATGAAAATGCCGCTGGATTGGGAAAAGCGCAAAACGCCATTGGTGGATTTACATTTCAATTTAGTGATGGATGGTGGAAATATGGACAAACTATTAATTTAGATGTTCATGACACTAATGCTTCATGGTCTAATGGAGGGTATGACAGAGATTATGTAAAGGGAGAAAACAATATGAATGAAGAGTGGTTTGGAATATGTGCCAAAGGGCCAACAAATGAAAAAGGATTATATGAATTATTTCCGCGATCTGCCTATTATGTTTTAAAACAAGTGCATCAAGTTAATCCTTATGCCAAAGAAGTTTCATTAGCTTCTATTGATAAAATTTTTGATAATATTCAATTAATCGATGCGACTTTAAGGGCTAGAGGAGACAAAGCGGCATTAGATAGCAAAAAAACTGATAAAATTAGTTTCAGTAGATTAGAAGCAGATTTCACAACTTTTAATACAGGTGGTAGTTTAATAACTACCCCAAAAGCTGCTGTTGCAAACAGCGGGCAGTATCCTAATAAGTTAGGTTTTGACCAGATGGAGTCTTATTATGTAGGAGTTGAAGGAAATCCTAGTTCAAATGTAAAAGCAAATGTAGAGTTCAATATATTAGGTAATGTAGCTCAAAATCCTATAGATGAAATATTCTATGAAAACAGAGGTCGTCCTGTGGTTGTGAAAGGGAATAACGGTGACTTAAACTTACAATCTATAAACCGAGTGGAAGTATATAGAGCCAGTTATTCTTGGAATCAAAAATATTTTAATGTAGATGGTTTTTACCGTACAGGACATTACCATTGGGGTTATGAAGGAGATTTTTTCGGATTGTATCCTGAAGCAAATTATGGAACCAATATAGATATTTATAATGGTGCTGCTCCTTCTGGTTTTGAAGTAGAAGGAAAAAAACAATTAAGTGGTTTGAAATTTGCTTTTGGTCCTCAATTATGGTGGGGAGCGAATCCAGCAGTATTGGTTAAATATTCTAAAAAATTAGGTAAATTTAATATTACAGGTATTTTTCATGATGATATCGATAAACAAGGAGCGACGGTAAGTTCTTTGGCTATACCACAGCCTAAAACTCGCAGATTTACACTTGACATCAATAGAAAAATTGGCAAGTTTGGATTTGATATAGGTGGTATTTGGGCGGGACAACCGCTAAATGGAAGAATCTATCAAGTAGAAAGAGGGACTCCAGGAAATTATCAAGTATATCAAAATCAAATTGGAGTGAAAGATAATTGGGGAGGAAAAGCGAAAATTACTTACACAGGAGGAAAATTTAATTGGTATGCGCAATCTGCTTTCATGGGTTTAGTAGCAAACGGAGGTGCTGATAATACTCAAACTTTTACTGGTTGGACTTTAAAAGATAGTGGTAGTGGAAATCAATACAACTTCTTGAGTGGATTCGCTTTTACAGCAGGTAAACTTCAAATTGCCCCTAATTTCTTATGGCAAAAACCGATAGAAGGACCTATGAATTCAGATACTCCTGCGCCAGGAAGACCTCGAAATATTGTTGACGACCCCTTTGTAGTAAGAGCTAATAGAGAACAAGTTGCAGGTGAATTATTATTGACTTTTGATCCTACGCCTGGTACATGGATGTATAATTGGGATAGCGACCGCACCGAAGATGCTAAACTTGCCGTTAGTGCTGGTTTTGTTTATCGTCATTTGCCAACTACTCAAGATGCCGCAATTGGTATTTTAGCTGATGGAAGAACAACATTCGCCTTTCAAGGAGCGGCTCCCGCTAAGGATTTATGGGAATCAAAAGTGCGTATCGTTTCTAAACTAAATCCAGATTTTGGTTTTATTGCCAACGCTTATGCTGGAGAAGCACAAGGTAATGGTAGTGATGCAAGAACGATTAATCGTTATGGAATGGATTTACGTTTGATTTATAAAAAAGTTAAACTAACCTCATCTGTTAAAGTAAATGACTGGGGACCTTATGACTATCACCGTGATTTTAATCTAACTTACCCTTTGCAACTAATGGCAGATATTTCAACTGAAATTGGTAAACCTGATTGGTTTATTCTTCCTAATACGCGTATTGGTATTCGTGGAACTTGGCGTTCGCTTAACCAATATTCACCGCGATATAATCCTACTCAAATTATAGATGTCACTGGAAATTTAGTTCCAGACCCTACAGCTATTGGTTTTTCTAATGGACAGGAATGGGAAATTAGAACTTACATAAATATAAATATCGGTAAATAAAAAAAAAACAATTATGAAAATAAATTCTAATATACACCTTGCAAAACAGCTTTTCTTATGGATAATTGTGATGTCTTTTTTAGGCTGTGAAAATAATTTAAATGATTTAAAGCCAGTAAGTTACGCAACTACTCCCGATGTTTTTTTAGACGGATTTACCTCGGGTTTAATCTATGCTGCTTTTAGTGGTACAGTACTAACAGGATTTCAAGTGGATAAATCAGTTACTTATAATAATACAAGTGCTTCGATGCGTTTTGATGTCCCTAATGTAAATGATCCCAATGGTGCTTATACGGGAGGTGCATTTTTCACATCAGTGGGAAGAGATCTTTCCGGCTACAATGCATTAACCTTTTGGGCTAAATCTTCTCAGGCAGCAACAGTAGGTGTTGTGGGTTTTGGAATAGATTTAGGGGCAAATACTTATCCGGCTTCATTAAATAATTTGCAATTGAGTACTGTTTGGAAAAAATATATTATCCCTATTCCAGATGCCTCAAAATTAAAAATGGAAAAAGGAATGTTTTATATCTCTGCTGGACCTGATGGTAACGGTAATGGATATACTTTTTGGGTAGACGAAGTAAAGTTTGAAAATTTAGGTACTATTGTTCAACAACAAGCCTCCATAAATAATGGTGCAGATACTTCTGTAACTACATTTACAGGAGTTACTACAACTATTGCGGGCTTGTCATCCATATTTAATATGCCTAATGGATATAATCAAGCGGTAATTACGTCTCCTAATTATTTCTCTTTTACCTCTTCCAACGTAGCTGTTGCAACGGTAGATGCTGGCGGCGTTATAACGACTGTAGGTACAGGTTCTGCAGTGATTACTGCAACATTAGGTGGAGTAAAAGCAAAAGGCTCTCTTGCAATAAATTCATTAGGAGCTTTTACACATGCTCCTACGCCTAGTAAGCCATCAGCAAATGTGATATCTATTTTTAGTGATGCCTATACGAATGTACCAGTTGAATATTACAATGGGTATTGGGCACCTTATCAAACCACACAATCTGCCAATTTTAATGTAAACGGCGATGCAATATTGAATTATACCAATTTTAATTTTGTAGGGATACAATTTAGTAAACCAACCATTAATGCTTCTACAATGACCCATTTGCATATTGATCTTTATATACCAAATACATTATTTGCAGGGGAACTTTTCACAATTCAAGTAGTTGATTTTGGTGCAGATGGTGTTTATGGAGGAGGAGATGATACAAGTGCTTCTTTAACATATACCAGTCCTACTAAATTAGTTAGTAAAAATTGGGTTAGTTTTGATATTCCATTTACCAGTTTACCTGGGTTAACTAGTAGGGCTCACCTTGCTCAGATTATTTTTTCAACAAATATAAACAACATTTCGAATTTTTATGCTGATAATATCTTCTTCTACCACAATTAGAACTTGATTGCATAAACACTATTTATTGAGACAACATCTATTTGTAATAGATTCTAGCAGAGTGATATAATAATTTAATTAAAAAGTATGAGTAATTTAATAATAAAACATATAGGAAAATGCGTTGCAATAATGACGCTAGTAGTGTTAGTTAGTTGTAATACCGATAGTTCTCAAAAACTAGCCCAACACAACTGGCAATTAACATGGAGCGATGAATTTAATGGCGCTGCCGGTGATTTACCAGATGCTAGCAAATGGAGTTATGATATAGGAACAGGGAATAATGGCTGGGGAAATAATGAATTAGAATATTATACAAACCGACCACAAAATATTTCGATGGATGGAAATGGAAACTTAGTAATTACTGCTATTAAAGAAAGTTTTCAAAGTTCTAACTATACTTCTGCAAGAATCAAAACTAAAGGGATTTTAGAACAAAAATACGGACGATTTGAAGCGCGACTTAAAACACCTTTTGGACAAGGATTATGGCCTGCCTTTTGGATGTTAGGCAATAATGTAGATACTGCAACTTGGCCACTTTGTGGTGAAATAGATATAATGGAATTGAGAGGACAAGCACCAAATATAATACAAAGTACACTTCACGGGCCAGGTTATTCCGGTAATAATGGCATATCAGGTACCAATGTTTTGGTTAATAGTCGCTATGATAATCAATTTCATCTTTTTGCTGTTGAATGGAATGAAAATAAAATCGATTTTTTTGTTGATAACTATTTATTTAAAACTATAGCAAAATCTGATGTTGAAACTAAAGGCCAATGGGTATATGACCATCCTTTCTTTTTGATCTTAAATGTTGCCGTAGGGGGTAATTTTGGAGGTGACCCTACTAATTTGACACCATTTCCTCAAACAATGACAATTGATTATGTAAGGGTTTATCAATAAATTAAAGCAAATAAATAAAGCATGCAAAAGAGTTCAAGTATTTTATTTTTATTTTTTCTAGTTAGTCAATTCTGTTTTTCACAAGTTGATGTTGTTTATAAAGATCTAGTTTGGTCGGATGAGTTTAATACTAATGGAGCTGTCGATTCTAATAATTGGTTTCATCAAACTCAATTGCCAGCTGGCGGGAGCTGGTTTAACGGTGAAGTACAACTTTATACGGATCTAGTCACTAACTCTTTTGTTAATGCTGGCTACTTAAATATAGTAGCCAAAAAAGAAACTTTCACTGATCAAGGTGTGACCAAAGATTATACTTCAGCACGATTAAATTCTAAGTTTGCATTTACCTATGGTCGTGTAGACGTTCGTGCAAAAGTACCCATAGACGGAGGTACGTGGCCTGCTATATGGTTGTTGGGCAAAGATGTAAACGAACCTGGGGGTTATTTTGCTTCAGCTTACGGAACAACAAGTTGGCCTGCTTGTGGTGAAACTGATATGATGGAGCATGGTATATTTACATCTCAATCTATCAATTATATTCAAAGTACTTTACACACACCTTCTTCCTTTGGAAATTCAATAAATAGAGGGGGTATAGTCGCAAGTGATTTAGCCAATAATTATCATGTTTATTCTTTGAATTGGTCTCCAAACCAAATATCCTTTCTACTCGATGGTGTTATTTATTACACTTATAACCCTGCAGTTAAAGATGCAACTACTTGGCCATTTGATAAAGCCCAGTATCTTTTATTAAATATTGCAATGGGAGGTACTTCCGGAACTATAGCCTCTAATTTTACTCAAACCTCGATGATGATTGATTATGTGAGAGTATATCAAAACACTACTGTCGACACTCAACCTCCTGCAAATTTCACCGCTACTGTTGGGGCAATTTCAGGATCTTCTGTCGAGTTATTGTTGAATGGAACGGATGACTCTGGAAATGTGACTTATAATGTTAATTATGGATCCGGAACAAGTTCTACATTTAGTCCTTCTGGTGTTCAAAAATCATTAATTATATCCAATTTATCTCCTAGCACCAATTATACTTTTACGATATCGGCAACTGATGCTTCAGGCAATACGGCTGTTAATAATCCAATTGTACTTCATGCCACAACGACTACAATTTTGCAATGTTCTGGTACTGCTACACAAGCACAACAAGGATCTTTCACGACGGGTTACAATTATGCTTTCGAAACTATAGGAACTGATGTTAAAATCACTTTTGGACTTTTAGACACGGACAAAGTAGGCGTAGTGGCTTATTTGTGGAAACAATCCCCTTTTTCAGAATCGCAAATGACGAATGTTTCAGGGAATATTTTCACTCAAACCATTACTGGACAAACTATTGGTTCAACTATTAATTATGCGGTTAAATTTGCTTATTCTGGTGGATTGTCTATAACTAAATATTTTTCGTATGTGGTAGGTAGTAATTGTTCATTGGGAGTAGTAAATCCTTCTGAATTGAATCAATTTTGTTATCCAAATCCTGTTGAAAACACTTTGTATTTACATTTATTAGATGACAAAAACCAAATTATCTTGACAGATATCTTGGGAAGAAAGCTAGTTGAAGATATAGTAAAGTCTTCGCATAATTTGGATATGAGTAATTTTAAATCTGGAATCTACTTTTTAAGAGTGAAAAACTCCTATGGAATCCAAAACTTAAAAATTATAAAAAAATAGCAGTTTATTAAAACTATGCATAACAATAATAATAATTACAGAATGGTATTTAAGTGGTTATAACGATATTCTTCATTTATTTCAGGTTTTTTCGAAAAGTTGAATTACAATAAAAAAGTAAATCCTTTTTTATTTCATAAAATAGCCAATGTTTTTTTATTAAAAACAAAATGACCAAACAACCAAATTTATGCAAACAAAGAAAAGTTCAGTAACACTTATCGCACTTGTAGTGGCTATGGGTGGTTTTTTAATGGGTTTTGACGCCTCCGTTATTTCGGGTGTTATTAAATTCATTGAACCCGAATTTCAACTTTCAAAAATAGAATTGGGATGGGCAGTGGCTTCTTTATCCTTATCGGCAACAGTAGCGATGATGTTTGCCGGCCCAGTAAGCGATAAATATGGTAGAATAGTCGTTTTGAAATATTCCGCTTTGTTGTATGCCTTTTCAGCAGTTTTATCAGCGATGGCACCTAGCTTTTTAATTCTGGTAATTGCCAGAATGTTGGCAGGAGTTGGAGTAGGAATTTCGCTAATCATTGCGCCAATGTACATTGCCGAAATTGCTCCAGCAGACAAGCGTGGCAAGATGGTTTCCTTTAACCAGTTGAATATCGTAATTGGACTTTCGGCAGCATTTTTCACTAATTATTTGATTGTTCATTTGGGCAATTCCCACGCTTTGTGGGTTGCAACATTAAAAATCAGGGAATACAACTGGCGATGGATGTTGGGACTTGAATTTGTTCCAGCCATATTGTATTTTTTCTTTTTGTTTTTCGTTCCCCAAAGCCCTAGATGGCTCCTTATGAAAGGAAGATTCAGTGAAGCTTTGAAGATAATGAAAACCGTTGGCGACGAACAAAAAGCCGAGAAAGTCGTTGCCGAAATTCAGGAAAGTATTTTATTGGATTCGGCTCCCAGAGAAAAAATCTCCATCAAGGAATTGTTTGCGCCTTCGATGAAATTGGTAATGACCATAGGAATTGGAATTGCGATATTACAACAAATTGTTGGGATTAATTGCGTTTTTTTCTATGCACCAATGATTTTTGAACAATCAGGAATTGGAACCGATGCGTCTTTTATCCAAGCCATTTTAGTAGGACTTATCAATGTGATATTTACCATTGTGGCGATGGCATTGATTGACAAATTGGGAAGAAAACCATTGTTAGTCATTGGTGTGACCGGTATTGCACTAAGTATGTTCGTTTTGGCTTATAGTTTTAATGCGGCAACGTATACTCTGACAGATGCTTCTGTTGCGAAGTTACCCACCGAATTAAAGGATGGACAACTAAATTCCCTGAAAAATATAACCTTCGAAACAGATACCAAATTTAAAAATGCTCTAGCAGCCTCTATTGGCACCAAAGTGGCCAATAAATACGAATCAGAACTTATAACGGCTTCGATTAAGATGAATTCAACGTTAATCCTCTTTTGTATTTTAGGTTTCGTGGCCTCATTTGCCATTTCGCTCGGGCCAGTAATGTGGGTGTTGTTTTCAGAGCTTTTCCCAAACAGAATTCGAGGAGTTGCCATATCGTTTGTTGGATTCATTAATTCAGCAGTAAGTTTCTTGGTACAGCTTGTATTTCCGTGGGAATTATCAAGATTGGGAACCACTTTGACTTTTCTAATTTTCGGACTTTTCGCCTTTTTCGGACTCTTATTAATCATAAAATTATTGCCTGAAACCAAGGGAAAATCATTAGAAGAACTAGAGGCAATTTTGGTAAAATAGCTGACAACAATACAAGTAATGTTTCACAGTAATTACACAAGGTAACAAAGTATAAATAGATAAAAAAGAATGGTTTAACACTCAAAATAAATGGTCAATATCTAATTATGAATGGGTTGAACTGGGATTGTTTTTCTGTTGGAAAAAATTACACTTATATTTTGTGGGAGTAACCGGAGACTAACATTCAAAAAACATTGAACAAAGAAATGCTATATAGTAAAACATCTTAAAATTTAAAAAAAAATACATTAATACATTAATACAAAAGAATATGAATTTAGTCGAAATAGAGGGAGAGAAATATTATAAAATTGCAAATCACGATACCATGCGTCCTTTTTTCATGAGCATTGTGAGTGATTCTAATCATTGGATGTTTATTTCGAGCAATGGCGGACTTACCGCTGGCAGAAAAAATGCGGAATTTGCACTTTTTCCCTATTACACAGATGATAAAATTACCGAATTTGCTGATATTACAGGAAGTAAATCTATTTTTCAAATTCATTTTGATAATAAAGTAATGGTTTGGGAACCATTTACAGAACGTTTTAATGAAAACTATAATCTTAGCAGAAATTTATATAAAAATTTTTACGGTAACAAAATTATATTCGAAGAGATTAACAACGATTTGCAGCTGACTTATAGATATCAATGGAGCTCAAGTAATCTTTTTGG
>CAIOTL010000131.1 GCA_903861155.1 uncultured Bacteroidota bacterium | reverse complement strand
GTTTTAGTTGATTTGAATAATTATTTTATAAACTTGTTTTGGTTTACCTTGATTTTTACATACTTTCTTATCGCTTCCTCATTTGTATATTGAACTACCGTGTTCATGTATTAAGCACTTGTCCAAATATTAGCTTCACATAATTTCAACTTTATTTATGGAATTTTTTAAAAGTTCATTTGTGGTTATACTTTTTATTGTTCGAGTCATTTTCTCGGGGGAATTCTTTACAATTAATAAACTGATAGAAGATTTGAAATCCTAAAACTATCATTTATTTTTTACATCAAACTTCTTTAAAACGATTTCAGCCAAGGCAGCATAATCATTATTATAGTGATGGCTTCCGGGCAATATTTCCATTTTTATTCCTGAATCCGTAAAATGATTCCGCATAGAACTGTCTTCTTCTGAACCGAAAACGCATACAGGATTGAATTCTTTTATTCTTTTTAATTCATCAATTACGTGGTATTTACCAGTGGTATTAAAAGACAACATATCGGCAAGATGAATTTCGAAATCAGCCGTTTCATCAGGCGATAAACAAAAAACACCTTTTATATTTTCCTTTAAAGGAGTCGGAAAACGATTTGCAATAAATGGCGCAACACACGCTCCAAAAGAATAGCCCACCATCACAAATGATTTTTTATCCCATTGTTGCATATAATGTTCCACCGCTTTAGCAATTGCCAATGAACACTCTTCGGGAGTTTTGGCGTTCCAGAAATATTTCTGTGCATCCAATCCCACGACCGACATCCCTTTTTGGGCAAGTTGCTCGCTAAATGTTTGGTCAAAACTCGTCCATCCACCATCGCCAGAAATCACGAATGCCAACGGCAACGAATTTTTACTCGCTGATGGAATGATGATTAAGGGCAAATCGCCCGATAAAGGCTGTAAATGCTGTGATTGCAATAAGCTGTTTTCATTCGCTTTCTTTTCGGAATAGGAAGGTGCATTTACTATTTTCTTGTAACATTGTATAAATTGTGGAAGCCAATTTCGGGTTACCGAAAATCCGTGTCCCACTTTGGGCAATGAAACCAGTTCTCCCAACTTCATTGCCTTCATAAATTTTTGAGTTTCATTGTAATCGCAAACTTTGTCATTCATTCCCTGAAGAACAAAAAACGGAGCAGTCAGTTTTTCGCTAGTTTCCAAAAAATAGGATTGGCCTTCTTTTATCACGTGAGAAGTTAATCCCGTTCCGTTGCACAAGGTTCTGTCCAATTCAATATTTGGACAAAATCCTATTGAAATCAACCCTTTGAAGGTGTTTGCTGGGGCTTGCGCCAAAATTCCGTATGCTAAAGTTGCTCCCGATGAATACCCAACCAAGATGGGTTTCAAGTACTGTGGGAACTTGTATTTTTTTTGCAACATCAAGCTCAGTTCCTCAAAATCTCCTGCGGGATAATAGCATTTAGCCTTTTCTGCTTTTATGCTTTTAAAATAGTGTTGAATATCAATACCAACGACCATTGCTCCTTGTTTGACAATACTTTTTGCCATACTGATAACTCCTGCATTCCATTTGCCGTCGCCAGAAATAAAAAGAACGAAAGCTTCGGGCTTTAAAACGGGTTTGTAAATTGTCACTTTCCCGAAGGCACCATAAATAAAAGTTTCCGAATTGGATGCAAAGCCTGGACTTTTGACCATCAACAGTAGAAAAAAACAAATAAATAATTTTTTCATTGGATATATTTTAAAAACAGAATAAAAACTAAAAATTTTCTTGGGTAACTTTAATACTAACCGTTTTTTTGGAAAGCAT
>CAIOTL010000130.1 GCA_903861155.1 uncultured Bacteroidota bacterium | reverse complement strand
ATTTTTATTTTTCATTTTTAAAATAAGGTATGACCCTTCATCTTTAGTGGCATCATAAGCTGAAAAGTATTCTATTTTTTCATATTCAAAATCATATTCTTCAATCAACTCATTTGTAATTCTATCATAAAGTTTGAGATTTATTTTATCAATGGTGAAGCTAATAATACTTTTTTTGGTAAAATATTCTAAATATCTTTCGCTAAAAACTAATGGAACAAAACCAATAGAAAAACCTAACCAAATTATTATCTCATAATGAAAAACGTATAAGCCAATATATAGTGTTAAAGGTATAATTGTTGCAAAAATTAAATAAGTAAAAATAGCTTTATTACTATTGACGATTTTACTGTTTATTTCTTCCATATTAAATTTAATTAGTTTAAAACCCGATAAGAGGATTTGCAATCCGTACCCACAAATAAATGCATTAATTCTCCAGCAAGATAAGTATTTTTTCTTAATGGCATAAAAAAACGACACCGTAGATGTCGCTTATTTTAACCGTATTATTGGAAAGATTTTATGATGACTTCAAAGAAATAATTATGACTCATTTATTGAAAGTTCCTTTACAAAAGGCTGAATAACTATTCCGGCAACATCAAACGCCAGTTTGCAGTTTTCCAAGGTGTCGGAGTAAACGCCCCAAAAATCTTCGTTTTTTGCCCAAGGTCTAACGGCCAATTGGATAGAGCTATCCGTCAAATTCTTCACAGAAACATCTGCTGCAGGCATTTTTAGCACTTTTGGATTGTTGTTTAAAACTTCCAAAATAATGTCTTTGGCTTTTCGAATATCGGTATCATAAGAAATCGAAATTGTCAAATCGGCTTTTCGAGATCCTTGCATCGAATAGTTGGTAATGGTGCCGTTCGACAAAGAACCATTTGGGATAAAAATAGTTTGATTGGTAGAGTTGATTAATTTGGTCACGAATATTTGTATTTCGTGGACTGTTCCTATTGTTCCTTGGGCCTCGATTACATCACCCACTTTGAACGGTTTGAAAACAATAATCAACATTCCTCCAGCAAAATTGGACAAGGAACCTTGAAGCGACAAACCTACGGCAAGTCCCATTGCGCCTAGAATGGCAACGAAAGAAGAAGTCCCTATTCCTAATTTGTCGATGAAAGTCACAAACAACAAAACTCTCAAAACCCAAAGCAAAATGTCGGAAAGGAAATTGGTCAAAGTAGGATCTAAAGCTCTCTTTACCATTATTTTTCTAATGATTCTATTGATGAATCGAATGGCATAAAGTCCTATAAATAAAATTAGGAATGCCGAAATCAGTTTTGGTGAATAATCGATTAAAGCCTTGATAAAGGTCTCAGCGTAAGTTGCAATATGTTCTGGATTGAGTGTCATTTTTGTTATTTTATTATAAATTACTATTTTATTTTCGAAATGATTTCTTGAAAATCAGTACTTGGAGCCGAACACGTTTTGTTTTGGCAAAGATAAAAAAGTGTTTTGTTTTCATTTAAACGATTTTTCAAAAAAGGAAGATTGGATGCTTTTTCAGTACCTGCCAAAACAAGATTTGGAAGGTACACGCTATTTATTTTGCTGCAATATTCCAATGCCGATTCGCCGCAAATCGCCAATTCCTTGTTTTCTTCCGAATAATTCAATGCCAAATCCATCCAGTTGGAATAAGCGGAAGGATATTCGACGCTTGGCAAAATATTTTGTAACATCCGTTGGCTTACTTTTTCATAATGGGAATTTTCAAAATAAATACTCAGCTGAAACAAGTTTTTCGCCATCACCGAATTAGATGCAGGAATTACGTTGTCTTCGGTTTCAAAATGAGTCGTTATCAAAGCTTCATCTAGATTGGAGGTAAAGGCAAAAAAACCTGTTTTGTCATCGTAAAAATGTTCCAAACTATAATCCGTTAATTGTTTGGCGAATTGAAGCCATTTTTCATCGAAAGTCACTTCGTATAAAGCCATAAATGCGGCAATGACAAAGCAATAATCTTCCAAATATCCGTTGATAGTGCTTTTTTGATTTTTGTAATTATGAAACAAATTTCCTTCGCTCGACCATAGATTTTCGATGATAAAATTGGCGTTTTTGAGTGCCAAATCTAAATATTTTTTATCTTCTAAAGCTTTGTAAGCGTCGACAAAACCTTTGAGTATTATCGCATTCCAGGAAGTTAAACATTTGTCGTCAAGTCGAGGTTTGTGACGTTTTTCTCTTCCAATATAGAGTTTTTGTTCCCAGATTTTCTTTTTGTTTTCGAGTTCTGAAACTTCGAGATTATTATGTTTTGCAATTTCATTCAAACTCTGGTTTTGGATCAAGACATAATTTCCGTCTTCCCATAATCCAAAAGTATTGATATTGAAAACTTGACTGAACAAATCGAAATCGTCTCCAATAATTGTCTTCAATTCTGGAATTTTCCAAACATAAAAAGCGCCTTCTTCAAGATGGTTTTCCGCATTCAAACTATCGGCATCAAGCGCACAATAAAACCCGCCTTCGGAATTCATTAATTCCCTTTCGACGAAAGAAAGTGTTTTTTCGATGACTTCTTTATATAAAGGATTTCGAGTCAATTTATAAGCATCGCTATACAAGGAAACCAATTGGCCGTTGTCATAAAGCATTTTTTCGAAATGGGGAACGTGCCATTTATTATCCACCGAATAGCGTGAAAATCCGCCGTCAACAGTGTCGAAAACTCCGCCGAAAGCCATTCTTGTCAACGTCAGATTTACAAAATCCAGCAATTTAGTATCTTTATTTTGGTGTCCAAAACGCATTAAAAAATGATAATTATTGGGCATCATAAATTTCGGAGCACTTGCCATCCCACCAAATTTCCAATCGAAACTATGTTTCCATTTTTCGACTAAACTGGTAATCTGGGTTTGATTTATTGATGTTCCCGGATATTTATTTGGAACAATTCTGATAGATTGAATTCCTTGATGCAGTTTTTCGGCATAAGCAATCAATTTTCCTGGATCAGATTGATAAAGTTTCTGTAATTGCTCGAGTGCATTAATCCATTGTGGTTTTCTGAAATAAGTTCCGCCCCAAACCGGTCTTCCGTCAGGAAGCGTGACCATATTTAATGGCCAGCCGCCACGACCTGTCAAGATTTGGACGGCTTTCATATAAACTGCATCCACATCTGGGCGTTCTTCGCGATCGACTTTGATGGAGATAAAATAAGCATTCATTACATCGGCAACTTCCCTGTCCTCGAAACTTTCGTGTTCCATAACGTGACACCAGTGGCAAGCCGAATAACCAATGCTCACGATTATGAGCTTGTTTTTGTCTTTGGCTTCGGCCAATGAGTTTGCATTCCAGGCTTTCCAATTGACAGGATTGCTGGCGTGTTGCAATAAATATGGGCTGGTTTCCTGTGAAAGTAAATTCATTTTTTGCTGAAAACTAATTATGCATTCACCGCTTCTACTTTGATGTTTTCATCGTTAAGCATACTTTTCAGCATATTTTCGATGCCGCTTTTCAAGGTAAATGTTGATGAAGGACAACCACTGCAAGCACCTTGAAGAATTACTTTTACCGTTTTGTCACCTTCATTATAGGATTCAAAGGCAATATTTCCGCCATCGGCTTGAACGGCAGGTTTTACATATTCTTCTAATATATTGATGATTTGCTGCGAAGTAATATCGAGATTATCAAAGTTTTGGGTTTTAACGGTTTCTTTTTCAGCAATTGCCACAAGTAAACTTTCGTCAAGAACGGCTCCTCCGTTTTCGATGAATTGCTTAATAAAACTTCGTAATTCCAAGGTTATTTCTTCCCAGTTATTGATTTCATATTTGGTTACAGAAATGTAATTTTCGTCGATGAAAATTTCTTTGACATACGGAAACTTGAATAATTCTTTTGCCAATGGCGATGCTGCCGTTTCATCGATATTTTTGAATTCTATCGCATTTTTGGTCAACATTCTGCTCACCACAAATTTTAAAGTGGCAGGATTTGGAGTAGTTTCTCCATAGACAGTTATTGGCTGTTTCTTGCTTTTGTTTTCTGAAGGAGTAACAATCATTCCGCCATTGGACACGAATAATTCGATTTGTTCTGCCACGGCATCTTTCAAGTCATCCCATTCCGCAATGTTGTATTTTTCGATTGCAATGAAATTCCCAGAGATATAGACGGTTTTTACAAATGGTAAATAAAATAGTTGTTGTGCAAGAGGTGAATTCGCCGCTTCGTCAATATTTTTGAATTCAAAACTTTCGTTTTGTGTAATAAAATCTTCGAATTCGAATTTTAATATGCTTGGACTTTGTGTCTCCTTTATTGTTATTTTTAACATGATTTTTGTATTTTTTTACAAATTTAGCGAAGTTATTTTCTACTATTAACTATATTTGGTTTTTTAAAGAATAAATTAACTTTTATTAAAATTAAGGTTAAATATTTTTTATTTTTTTACGTTTTTTATCAGTGACTTAATATCCATATAATTCTTTTTGAATGTATTGTAAATTTAAGATTTTTATAGTTCTGTTTTTGATAACTCAATATTCCTTTTCACAAGAAGGAATTGCGGTTTATTCTGACTACTTATCGGATAATTATTATTTGATTCATCCTTCGATGGCTGGGGCGGCTAATTGTGCCAAAATTAGAATTACTGCACGCAAACAGTGGTTTGACCAAGTAGATGCGCCTTCCCTTCAAACTGTTAGTTTTAATGGTAGAATTAGCGAAAAATCTGGAGCCGGAATTATTATTTATAATGATAAAAATGGTTATCATTCCCAAAAAGGAGTAAAACTTACTTATGCCCATCATATTATGTTTTCCAGAGATGATATTGATTTGAATCAATTGTCTTTTGGTATTAGTACTGCATTTGTTCAGAGTCAATTAGATGAAACCCAATTTCTACAAACAGGAGATTTTGATCCAATTATTAACGGAATTATTGTCCAAAACGCTTCTTATTTTAACGTTGATTTTGGAGCATCTTATAATTATTTAGATTTTTACGTGCACGCAACAGTTCAGAATGGTATTGAGACCAAAAGAAAAATTTATACGGATTCTGAAAGTGCGAATTTGAGAAAATATTTATTGAGTGCTGGTTATGTTTATGGCAATAAGGATAATATTTTATGGGAACCTTCGCTTATGTTTCAACTTATTGAAAAAACCCAGGAAAAATTAATTGACATTAATTTAAAATTATATAAGAATTTTGATTTTGGAAAACTTTGGGGAGGTTTATCCTACCGTAGAAGTTTTGATGGAGCTAAATATTTGAGTGGTAGCGGGGTTTCTTCCCAAAAACTGCAATATATAACCCCTATTGTTGGTGTTAATTTTGGAAAGTATATGTTCGCTTATACATATTCAGAGCTAACTGGTGCAGTTAAATTTGAAAATGGAGGTTACCACCAAATTACTTTGGGAATTGATTTGTTTTGCAAACGTCAAAAATATGAATGCAACTGCCCTGCCATAAATTGATGAGGCGAAATACAATTTTTTTAATTTTTTAAAAATGCTTATAAAATCTGTAAACGGAAAAACTCCATCCATTCCAGAAGATTGTTATGTCGCTGAAAATGCAACAATTGTTGGTGAAGTAACTTTCGGTAATTCATGTAGTGTATGGTTCAACGCTGTTGTACGAGGTGATGTTCACTTTATTACTATTGGAAACAAAGTAAATATTCAAGACGGAGCAATTGTTCATTGTACTTATCAAAAACACCCGACTATTATAGGGAACAACGTTTCTATCGGCCACAATGCCCTAGTTCACGGTTGCACGATTCACGACAATGTTTTAATAGGAATGGGCGCCATCGTTATGGATAATTGTGTTATTGAAAGTAATTCCATCATTGCCGCAGGTGCAGTTGTCACTCAAAATACAGTAGTAAAATCTGGATCTATCTATGCGGGAATTCCCGCAATAAAAATCAAGGCAATTGATCAATCTGCTTTTGCTGGTGAAATTGAACGTATTTCAAATAATTACGTGATGTATTCGAGCTGGTATAAAAAGGAAGAATAATTCTTTGGTCAGAAATTTTTTTCAATCACTTTATACTTATTACCAAGAATTTCGGCAAGTACTTTAGGATTAGAGTTGGTGTAAAAAACCGGTTTGCTTTTCTCAATCGATGAAAACCCTACTTTTTCTTTCAAGACATTTTGAGTTTGTTTGGCTACAGCCTCGCCTGAATCAATGATTTGAATATTTTTAGGAAGTATTTTCTTTATTTGTGGAATTAAATACGGGTAATGACTACAACCTAAGACAAGATAATCAATATGGGATTCAATCATTGGATTGAGGTAGGAGTGAAGTAATTTTGTCGTTTTAGGCGAATTTATTTCGCCGTTTTCGATGAGTTGTACCAATCCATGGCCAATTTGTTCTATTATTTTTATGTCTTGAAATTTCTCAGCTGTTTTAATGAAAAGTTCACTATTTAATGTGCCTTTTGTTGCAAGAATTCCAATAGTTTGTGTTTTTGAATGAGTAGCGGCAGGTTTAATTGCTGGTTCAATTCCGATAAAAGGAACATTGTATTTTGCCCTTAATTCCTGAATGGCATTTGTGGTCGCTGTGTTGCATGCCACAACAATTAATTTGCAATCCATATTGAGCAAAAATTCTGTATTTTTCTTGCTTAAAGCAATGATTTCGGCTTTTGATTTTTGCCCGTAGGGGGCATTTTTGCTGTCGGCAAGGTATATGGTTTTTTCGTAGGGAAGTAATAGGTGTATGGCAGCCCAGATCGAAGTTCCTCCAATTCCTGAATCAAAGATGCCGATAGGTCGATTGTCATGCATAATAACAAAGTTAAGTACTATGGAATTAATATCCTACAAATTTATTGATGACAAAAAAAACCGCTCTTTCCAAAGTTTTGGAGGAGCGGTTTTTTAATTAGAATGGTTTATTATTTAGAAACCTAAATCTTTTTTCACGTCAGCAGTCAAGTTTGGACCGTCGGCAAGTAAAAGTGTTGCGCCATCAAGAACATATTGAAACCCTTTTGCTTTACCTACTTTTTGAATAGAAGTTCTTACTTTATCGTATATAGGTTTTGTTATTTCTTCTTGTTTTGTTTGTAATTCTTTTTGGGCATTTTGACCAAAATCTTGAATTCTTTTTTGCATGTCTTGAACCTCTTTTTGACGTTCTGCATTTATTACTTCTGTAACAGTTGCTGATTCTGCATCATATTTTTTTAATTTAGCTTGGAATTCTTCCGCCATTTTTTTGTAATCAGCATCATAAGTTGCGCTCAACTTTTCGAGTTGTTTTTGAGCGTCAAGCATAGCGGGCATTTTTGACATAATATCACTTACATCAACGTGAGCAGTTTTGGCTTGTGCGTTAATAGTTTGGCTGGCTCCTATGACAAGTATTGCAGCAATTAGTAAAGTTTTGATTTGTTTCATCGTTTTTAAATATTTAGTAATTAATTGTTAGTATTCTCTTTTATTGTTTTTAACGTGTCTTTTGTTTTTTTAGATGCTTCGCGTTCTTCAATCATTTTTTTTCTTTTTTCTTCTAACGCTTTTTTGCGTTCTTCAATCATTTTTTTGCGATTATCCAGTATTTTTGCTTTTTGTTCCGCTTGTTTTTGTTTGGCCTCTTCCACAGATATTTGTGTTACTTCCTTGGCAGGTTCAATACTTTTACTTCCTGTTTTGACTTCTTCTTTTATTGTTCCTTCAGAAATCGTGCCAGTATTTTTGCCCTCATTCTGTTCCAGTATTTGTTTTCTTTTATCTTCTGGAGTTTTTTTATTTACCTCGATTGTCTTTTTATGGTCTTCTAAAACTTTAGATCTTTCATGGATTTGTTTCAGTTTTACCTCGTCAGTGGCTGATTTTGATGCCTCTTTTTCTTTACTGTCTCCGGTCACGGTTGTTTTTGGAGTTTTGGGAATGGAACTATTTTTTTTGGATTCTTTTATCTGTTCTAGTATTTGTTTTCTTTTTTCATCTTGAGCTCTTTTGTTGTCCTCGATTGTTTTTTTACGGTTTTCCAGAACTTTGGCTCTTTCATCGATTTGTTTTTGTTTTGCTTCGGCAGGAGCTGTTTTTAAGGCCTCTTTTTCTGTGTCATTTCCAGTTACTATCGTTTTTGAAATTGCAGGAACCTCGCCATTTTTTTTGGCTTTTCTATCGGATAGAATTTGTAATCTTTTTTCTTCAGCAGTTTTTTTACGATCTTCCAGAATTTTAGTTCTGGCATCGATTTGTTTTTGTTTTGTATCGGCGGCAGATTTTTTTGCAGCTTCTTTTTCGGAGTCGTTGACAGTTGTCGAAGTTGCCGGAACTGCGCCATTTTTCTGGGCTCCTTTATCGGTTATAATTCCTTTTCTTTTGTCTTCGGCAGCTTTTTTCTTTTCGTCCTGCAATGCTTTTCTATCGGCAATGACTTTGTCTCTTGCTGCTTTTTTTGCATCTAATGCTTTTTGTCTTGTTGCCAAAGCAGGATTTTGATCGGCAGCAGCTGCATCTTCTTTGTTTTCTTTTGCTTCTTCATCTTTAAGTTGTTTTTTTGTCAACTGTTCTCTTTTATCAGCTCGAGTAATTACGCGAAGTACCTGATCACTTATGTCGAATCTTTTTGCAGCAAAAAGCATTGTCAAATCGGAAGTTTTATCAAATATAAAATCATATTTTTTGGCTTCGGCAATGTCTTGTAAAGCTGTGAAAACTTGATCCTGAATTGGTTTTGCTAAAAGAGATTTCTGTATCATCAAATCGCCATTTGGACCAAACCTTTTTTGCTGGTAATCTAGCATTTCGTCTTCGAGAAACTTGATTTCACTTTCTCTTTCTTCAATAAGTCCTTTTGTTAATAAAGCTTTTTCAGCTTTAAGAGCCTCTTTTAGTTTATTTATTTCAATTTTCTTGGTTTCAATTTCTTGTTTCCATTTCTGAGCTTTTTGCTCTAATTGGTTTTGGGCTTCAGTATATGAAGGTACATTTTGTAAAATGTATTCCATATCTATATAGCCTATTTTGGTTCCCTTAGTTTGAGCCTGGGTTGTATTTACTATAACCATTGCGATAAATAGAAATAAAAATTGTTTTCTCATAACTTTATTGTTTTAGAAAAAAATCGAATTATTTTAAAATTGCTGCCCAATTATAAAATGGGTTTGCCATCCACTAGGTTTTGCTTGTCCAGGTAATGTGTCAAATCCATATCCAAAATCTATTCCTAACAATCCAAATGCAGGCATAAATACCCTTAATCCAGCTCCGGCTGAACGATCCAAATTGAATGGATTGTAACTTTTGAACGAATCAACTGAATTCCCTGCTTCTAAAAATGAAAGCGCATAAATGGACGCCGATGATTTTAATGTTATTGGATAACGTAACTCCATTGAATATTTATTGTATACGGTTGCCCCAATTGCAACTCCAGTGTTGTTTACTGGGGTTAATGAACCGTTTGCATATCCTCTTAATCCTATTGTTTCCCGGCCGTCCATTGAATAAGTTGCCATACCATCCCCGCCTAAATAAAATCTTTCGAAAGGAACTTCACCTCTATTTTGATTGTATGCTCCTAGGAATCCAAATTCTGCTTTAGTTCGTAAGACTAATTTACCATAAATTTTTGTATACCAATCAGCACTAAACTTTATTTTATAATATTCTAGCCAATCAAATCTTTTTTGATCTACTTTTGAAGGATCTGCAGCCGCTTCACTCCAATTAGGTTGACCTTGAGCATTTGTTGACACACTGTTTGGTGTTAAATTTGTAGCTGATGGAATAGCCGTAACATAATCACCTGTATTTACCATTATTCCATTTGTCCCCACATATGCCACTCCAGTATTTTGGTATTTATAGGCTTGTTGGTTGCCTAATGTAGCGTAATTAATCCCGTTAGTGAAGGAATATGGAAAGGTAAATTTCCCCGTTAAACTAAACTCCGACCCATAAGTTGGGAATATTGGGTTGAAACCTTTGTTAGTATGGGTTATTCCTACAGTATAAGCCAAGTTTCTTGATGTACCGTTTCCAAATGTAAATAAACCGGTATTATAATTATGTAAATCATAATGTTGATAGCTTATGGATTGTGATAAATAAGTATCGGTATCGGGTTCACTAAGTCTTTTTGACAATCCGACTGATAAAGTTAAAATATTGAAACTTTTGGTTTTGTCGACTTGCTGTGTTACATAATTATTTAAAAATTGTGTAGTATAGGATAATGAAGTGTTAAATTGTACTGGTTTTTTACCCCCAAACCAAGGTTGTGAAAAGGATAAACTATATGTTCTGAAATAAGTACTTCCCTGCAATCGTAAGGAAACTTTTTGGCCATCTCCCATAGGAAGCGGTTTGTAGGCTTTTTTGTTAAATAAATTTCCGGCAGAAAAATTATTGAACGATAATCCCAAAGTGCCTATAAAACCACCACCACCATAACCTCCTTGAAGTTCTATCTGGCTAGCTCCTTTTTCGGTCAAAGGATATTCGATATCCACGGTTCCTGCTGAGGAATCAACATTCTTGAATTTTGGTTCAATGGTTTCAGGATCAAAAAATCCTAATTGTCCTATTTCACGAATGGTTCTAATTAACAATTCCTTATTATATTTTTCTCCTGGTTTAGTTCTTAATTCCCTGTAAATTACATGGTCGTTTGTCTTGTCATTTCCTACCACGGTAATTTTATTGAAATAGGCTATAGGACCTTCTGTAACTCGTATTTCAAAGTCAATAGTGTCGTTGGCTGTTTTTACTTCTACCGCATTTATGTTGGAAAATAAATAGCCGTTATTTTGATATAAATTGGTAATATCTTCACCATCAGGTTTGGATTTGTCAGCAATTCTTTTTTCAAGAAGAACTCCATTGTAGGTTTCGCCTTTTTTAATGCCTAACAAGCTACTAAGACCTTGATCGGAGTATACTGTATTACCCAAGAATTTAATGTTTCCAAAATAATATTTATGTCCTTCCTCAACTTTTATATTAATCTTTATTGCATTTATATCTTTATTATAAACAACAGAATCCGAAAGTATTCTAGCATCCCTGTAACCACGCTCTTTATAGGCCGAAATTACTTTTTCTAAATCAGTTTTGTATTTTCCCTTGATAAATTTAGAGGCTTTTAGAGTAAGAAGCTTTTTTTGTTTTGTGTCTTTCATGGCGCCACGCAAAACTTTGTCAGACAGCTGTGTATTTCCTATAAAATCAATTTCTTTTATTTTTACTTTTTCGCCCTTGTCAATTTTCACAATCATATTCACCAAATTTACTGCTGACGTATCTTTAACAGTATTTATGGTGACTTTGGTATTGTAATAACCGTCTTTTTTGTATTTGTTTTCGATGTAATTTTTTGTGGTTGTAATTAGATTTTCGTTTACAACCTTGCTTTTTGTAAGACCATTGTCTTTTATCAATCCTTCGATTTTGCTTTTCTTGACGCCAACAAACTTCACTTCGTTTAATTTGGGTAATTCTTCGATATGCAAATCAAGATAAATGCTGTCATGTTGTATTTTGTTTACATAAAATGAAATCTCGTCAAATAAACCCAATTTTCCCAATTTTTTTATGGCATTACTGATTTCTTCACCGGGAATTGTAATTTCTTTTCCTTTTTCAAGGCTGGTAAAGGTTATCACGGTTTGAGAATTAAAACTTATTTTGCCAATAACGGCAACATCGGCTAGAATGTATTTCTTTCCTTGGTCAAAAGGAACTCTTTCTTGGGCTTTAATTTGAGAAAAACTTCCAAAAATCAGAAGGGTAAAGACTATTTTTATGCTTTTGTTTAACACTAAAAAATTATTTAATTTGTTCACTTGTTTTTCCAAATCTACGTTCTCTTTTTTGATAACTAATGATAGCCTCATATAAATCTTGTTCTTTAAAGTCTGGCCATAATATATCAGTAAAATATAATTCTGAATAGGCAATTTGCCACAACAAAAAATTACTTATTCTATGCTCTCCACTTGTTCGTATTAATAAATCTACCTCGGGTAAATTTTGCGTGTAAAGATGCTCATTTATAATTGAATCGTCAATAGAGTCTATTGAAATTATATTATTTTTAACTTTATCACTTATGTTTTTAACAGCATTCACAATTTCTTCTCTTGAGCCATAACTCAATGCGAGAGTTAGCGTCATTCGGGTATTATCTTTGGTTTTGTTGATTACGTCAAGTAATTCGTTTTGGGCCGATGTTGGCAATTTTTCGATATTCCCAATAGCGTTTAATTTTATGTTGTTGTTTTGCAGGGTTTTAAGCTCTTTCTTTAAAGATTTAATTAATATTTTCATTAAAGTTTCGACTTCCAGTTTTGGTCTGTTCCAGTTTTCGGTAGAAAAGGCATATAAAGTAAGAAATTCAATTCCTAATTTAGCACAAGATTCTATATTGGTTTTAACTGATTTAGTTCCGCTTTCATGGCCTAAAGCTCTTAATAAACCTTTTTGTTTCGCCCAACGACCATTACCATCCATAATGATGGCTAAATGTTTAGGTAAATTTTTCGAGTCTATTTTATTTAGTAAATTCATTTCTTTTCTGCACAATAGCATGGTGTATTCCCAAAAGTATAAGTAATTGTTACCCCTGAAAAAACATACCAATCATTATTATTTATATTTCCAAATCGAAATATTTTTAAATTTGCATTTTGTGGATTGCTTCCATCAAGATTGTCTATAAACGTATATCTTGCACCAACTTCCAAGGCTATAATGATGTATGGCCAAACGTTCGATTTTAATCCTAAATGTATAGGAATACCAGCTGAACCGGCATTTCGATCTTGTTTTGCAACTTTAGAACCTGTTGGGAAATAAAATTCATTATATCTAAAATAGCTTAACCCGGAATATACATAAGGAGAAAATTTTCTTTCAATATTATGTAAATTGAAATCAAAAAAATTAAATTCAAGGCCTAAAGATACTTCTTTTATACTGTTTTCAAAACGATACCCTCTTAGATTTCTAGCAGGCTCTTTTGAATTAAGGTCATTTGCGACAATTTTTGATTGAGTGTACGAAAATCGAAAAGCATGTCTATGGCTTTTATTCCATTTATAAAGTATCCCAAAGGCGGGTTCGTTTGGTGAAATGTAAGTGGTTGATCCTACATCACCAATATAATTGCTGCCACCTAAAAACACCCCAATCTCATGAATTTGTGCATTCATTGAACAAAAGAAAAACAAGAATATTAGACTGAAAAATTTATACATTTAATTAAAAATTGCGTGCAAATATAATAATTATCAAAAGGAATCAATGCTCATTGATTTAAATGTGTTTATTGATATTCATAAATGTACACAAAAGGCATCAATAATTATGGGTTTGAAAATAATGAAACGGAATAAATAAGGGTATTCGTATGACGAAATGATTAAAACAATTTAATTTCTTCGGTCTTCGCCCCAAAATAATTTTGTGCGAAGTGTTTTGAAGAAGGTTTCTTCAGGGATTTCAACCATATTTATCTGAAAAGGAGTTTTCTTTATGGTCAATATCGTTTCGTTTTTTACAGATGCAATTCTGGAATCTAAGGATATTAAATAATTTTCTTCTCTTCCTGAAACCCTCAGGCGAATTTCAGTTTCATCTGGAATAACAAGCGGACGGGCATTTAGGTTATGTGGAGCAATTGGAGTAATAACAAAACTTTGTACATCGGGAGTCAAAATTGGTCCGCCGCAACTCATTGAATACCCTGTGGAGCCAGTAGGGGTGGCTATAATTAAACCGTCAGCCCAATAGGAATTCAAAAACTCATTGTTCAAATAAGTTTCTATCGTTATCATTGAAGTAGTGTCTTTTCGGCTAACTGAAATTTCATTCATGGCAAAATTGATGTCTTGAATGGCATCATTGTCAGGTAAACATGACAAACTCAATAAAGTTCTTTTAGAAATTGTATATTTTTTTTCGATTATAAATTGCATAAACTCACCGATATTTTCTTTTTGAACCGTGGCCAAAAAACCCAAACGGCCAGCGTTTATTCCTAGAATGGGCACGCCAGAATCTCGAATGAGTGTTGCCGCCCTTAAAATGGTGCCGTCGCCGCCAATACTGATGAGCATATCAAAACTAGTATCTAATTCGGCATGTGAAGAAAATGTTTTATAGTTTTTTTCGATGATTTTTTTTTTGGACAAAATATTCAAAAAATCGGACTCAATAACCATTTCAACTTTGTTTGTGTTGAAGAAAACGAAAATATCCTTAATGATAGGTTCCGTGCTGTTTTGATAATATTGTCCGTATATGGCTACTTTCATAGGTAGTTGATCATTGACTTGTTTAGTCGATTATTCGTTTAACTGTTTAAACAAAAACTAAATATTAAGGTATTTGTCCAAGTAATCCGAGCGTTCTTTTAGTGTATTGATGTAATTATCTTCTGGATGTTCTGATATGATTTCATAATTATATCTTCTAAAAGACTGAATAATCTCATTCATTGCCCCAATATTTATTTTTATGGTTACTTGTATGCTTTCCGTATCTGAATCGGAAACAAATAAACCAAGTAGTTTTCCATTATTGCTTTCTACGATTTGTGAAATTTGGCTAACAGAATAATCCAGTATTCCTTTTCTTACGATAATAATTCTTCCGGGTTCTTTTAAAAATGGAGTTTCGTGAAAAAATTTCATGACATCTTCAATTTCATAATAGCCTATATATTTATTTCTTTCGTCCAATACAGGAACTAAATTGGTATGATTTTTTGCAAAAACTTCTAAAACATCAAGCCAGATCATACTAGTTCTAGCAAAAAATCTTTCGAAAGAATACCTATAATCGGCTACTTTTTTGGTGATATCAAATGTATCTATGTCGTCAGAAGCAATGCTGCCAATGTAAATTTCTTCTTCAATCACCGGAAAATGCGAAAAAGTCAATTCATCAAAAAAATTTCGAACAGCCACAATACTTTCCTGACTGTCTATCGCTTTAAAATCATTGGTAATATAGTTTGTAATTTCTGTCATATTTTCAATCCAAAAGAATTGATGCAAAATAATCAAAATTATTTAATATTGGCTAGTTTTACTTTGTATTTTTGCGTTTTAAATTTCAACAAATAGCCAAAAGAAATATTTCAATGACAAAGTTAAGCGTAAATATAAATAAAATAGCCACTTTGAGAAACGCTCGTGGAGGAAATGTCCCTGATTTATTAAAAGTGGCAACAGATATTCAAAAATTTGGAGCCCACGGAATCACTATTCATCCGCGTCCTGACGAACGTCATATTCGATACCAAGATGCACGCAATCTGAAATCGAAAGTTTACACTGAATATAATATTGAAGGCAATCCTGAGAAAAGTTTCATCGACCTTGTTCTCGAAATAAAACCAACCCAAGTTACCTTGGTTCCTGACGCTATAGATGCTATAACTTCGAATGAAGGGTGGAATACCATAAAACACAAGGACTTTTTAAGCGAAATTGTTCAAGAATTTCAACGAAATGGAATAAGAACTTCTATTTTTGTTAACCCAGTTCTTGAAATGGTCGAAGGCGCAAAAATCATTGGAACTGACAGAATCGAATTGTATACTGAAGCATTTGCTAATGAATACGGATTTGGAAACAAAAGCGGAATTGATTCTTATGTGAAATCAGCTATTTTAGCCAATGAATTTGGTTTAGGAATTAATGCGGGCCACGATTTGAGTTTGGACAACATCCTGTTTTTCAAGCAAAATATTCCTGGTTTGCTCGAAGTTTCCATAGGTCACGCGCTTATTTCCGAAGCCATATATCTTGGATTAGACAATGTGGTAAATATGTATTTGAAAAAGCTAATGTAGGTTTTGATTTTGGCATAACAATTGAAAAAAATCTTTACAAAAAATAACAACAAATTAAATATGAGTTCGAATCAGATTTTTCAAACCGATAATAAAATACGATGGTTAACTGTAAAATGGACTACTAGAGCCATTGTTCTTATTGCTATTTTTATTCTTTCGGTTGTAATCATCACAGTTGTAAATGCCGTAAATCCTTCGTTGCCACAAGTTAAAGCCAAAGCAAGTGTTTATAGTAATAGACTAAATCCAAATAGTAAATTTTTACTTCCATCAAAAGAAAATAAAAAGTATTTTGGTTTTGAGAAATTTCTGATGAAGAAAATCAAAGAAGATTCTATCAAAAAATTAAGGTCCAAAATAGTAGCGGCCAAGACGATAAGGTCCGCTTTTTATGTGACTTGGGACAAAGCTTCTCTTGTGGATTTAAAAAGGAATGCCGGAAAATTGAACACCATTTATCCGGAATGGTTTTTTATCGACCCAGTAACATTTAGGCTTCAAACCCGAATAGATCCTGAGGGTTTAGCTGTAATGAAAAAACATAATTTAAGTATACAGCCTATATTTAATAATTTCGTAACTAGTAAAGATCGTACCAAAAAAGGAGATTTTAATGGAGAACTGTTACATAAAGTATTGTCGAATGCAACCATTAGAAAAACGATTATTAATGATATTATTGTTACACTTACAAAATACAAACTTCAAGGAGTTAATATTGATTTTGAAGATTTAATAGAGTCTAAAAATGAGGTTTTAACAAATTTTCAAAAAGAATTATATCAAAAATTACATGCGGGAGGGTTCGTTGTTTCAATGGATGTTTTGCCTAATAATGAAGATTTTGATTATCGAGAATTAGGAAAAAATAATGATTATATGATCCTTATGGCATATGATCAATATAGTAGTGTAAATACTCCAGGGCCCATAAGTTCTCAAAAGTGGATTGAAGAACAAATGGATATTATGGATAATTATATGCCAGCTTCAAAAATTATTTTAGGAGTTGCGGGATATGGTAGAGACTGGTTTACGGATGGCGAAGGGAAAAAATTTGCCAATGACATTACTTTTACTAAAGCGATTGACGGTGCAAAATTGTCGAGAGCAAAAATAAATTACGATGACGACACTTTTAATTTAAATTATTTTTATTCGGAAAATAATTCTCAGGAAACTTTTAATCATTCCGTTTGGTTTACTGATGCGGCGACGATTTTTAATATATTGCGATTTGCCGATGATTATAGTACAGCTGGCACTGCTTTATGGCGATTGGGTGGTGAAGATCCAAGGATCTGGCATTATTATGGCAGAGATTTAAGTACTCAATCACTAAGGGAATACCCTTTTGATTTTTCATTACTCAGTTCGATTCCTTATGATCCAAACATTAAGCCTACTCATGTTGGGGAGGGGGAATTGTTAGATGTTCTTTTCACACCACAAAAAGGAAAGATAAAATTAGAAATTGACAAAAAAGAGGTGCTAATTTCCGAGCAGAATTATCAAACACTTCCATCGGGTTATATTTACGAAAAATTTGCCGAAGATGACACTCCAATAGGCCCCGGACACAAAATTATCCTCACTTTCGATGATGGACCAAATCCTGAGTATACACCTAAAATTTTGGATATTCTAGAAAAAGAAAACGTGCCGGCTACTTTCTTCATTGTGGGTATAAATGCACAAGAAAACATCCCTTTACTTCAGCGTATTTATAATGATGGTTATGAAATAGGGAATCATACTTATACACATAGTAACGTTGCGAGAATGAGTCCTGAAAGAGCTGATCTTGAGCTGAAAACCACTCGGTCACTAATAGAATGTGTTACTGGTCATTCGACAATTTTGTTTCGAGCGCCTTATAATGCGGATAGTGAGCCCCAAACTTATGATGAGATTGAGCCAATTGCAAGGGCCAAAACGGATAATTACATAAGCGTCGGGGAAAGTATTGATCCAAACGATTGGAATCCAAAACATAATGCCCCTATCATATTGTCTGAAACCATAAGATTGGCCAATTCTAGCAATGCCAGCATTATTTTATTGCATGATTCAGGAGGAAATTCTAGGCAAGAAACGGTTAATGCTTTGCCTAAAATAATAGAATATTTTAAAAAAAGAGGATGTAAATTCACCACTGTAGCTGACTTGATGGGCAAGACCAAGGAAGATCTAATGCCTAAAATTCAACTCTCTTGGCAAAACAGAATGAATTTTATTTTCGCAGAAACTTCTTATTGGTTAAATAAAATTATTTTCTTGTTATTCATTATTGGCATTATTCTTTCCATTTCAAGAATGATTATCATCATGATTATTGCATACATCCGAAAATTATCCGAAAATCGTGAAGAATCGATAGTAGATGACGACGCGATTTTAATAAAACCATATGTTTCTATAATTATACCAGCTTATAACGAAGAGGTAAATTGTATCAGGACAATTAACAGTTTGCTAAATCAAGATTACCCTAATATTGAGATTGTTTTTATTGATGATGGAAGTAAAGACAATACCTTCAAAAAAGTGTTGGATGAGTTTAAAGACAATCCTAAAATAAAAATATTCAATAAACCAAACGGTGGTAAAGCAACTGCGCTAAATTTTGGAATTGAAAAATCAAGCCACGAATTTTTGGTTTGCATCGATGCAGATACTCAATTAAAAAAGGATGCAGTTTCGTTTTTAATGGATAAATTTTATATTCGAGATGCCGATAAGCATAAAGTTTTAGATCCGAAAATTGGTGCAATTGCAGGAAACGTAAAAGTAGGAAATGAAGTCAACATGATTTCCAGATGGCAAAGTATTGAATACATTACCTCACAAAATTTTGATCGTCGTGCCTTTGATTTCTTAGAATGCATCACAGTGATTCCAGGTGCAATTGGTGCATTCAGAAAAGAAGCGGTTATAGAAGCTGGTGGATTTACATCTGATACTCTAGCCGAAGATTGCGATTTAACGATGCGACTTCACTGCAAAGGATATTTGATACGAAATTGTACTTCTGCCATTTCGTATACCGAAGTTCCTGAAACATTGAGCCAGTTTTTAAAACAAAGATTTAGATGGAGTTTTGGAGTTATTCAAAGTTTCTGGAAACACCGAAAAGCTTTATTTAGACGAAAACACAAGAATTTTGGGCTTATCGCACTTCCAAACATTCTGATTTTTCAAATTATATTGCCATTCCTGTCTCCTTTGGCCGATTTGATTTTAATTATGAGTCTTCTATTTGCTTCAGCGGGAATAATTCCGGCTAGTTTTGACAAGATTATTTTATATTATCTTGTATTTATGATGGTAGATATCATTGGAGCAGCCGTGGCCTTCTATTTCGAAAAAGAAGACTATCGAAAACTGATTTGGTTAATACCTCAAAAGCTAATTTACAGACAATTGATGTATTATATTCTATTAAAATCTTTTAGAAAAGCAATCAAGGGAGAATTGCAAGGTTGGGGAATTCTCAACAGAACCGGGAACGTACAAGAATTGGAAAAATAATTTTTTTGGATAAAATCCGAAATACCTAAACCCAAATAATGCTATATTCAAAAATTGAAGGCTCGGGCAAACCACTATTAATTCTTCATGGATTCCTGGGAATGTCTGATAATTGGAAAACAATAGGAATGCAATTCGCAGCTAATGGATTCGAAGTTCATCTACTGGATTTGCGTAATCATGGTCGCAGTTTCCACTCCGAGGAATTCAGTTATGAATTGATGGTTCAGGATGTTTATGAGTATTGTCAAGCCAATAATATAGAAAAAGCTAACATTATTGGGCATTCGATGGGAGGGAAAACGGCAATGCTTTTTGCAACAACTTATCCGGAAAGGATTGAAAAATTGGTAGTTGCTGACATTGGTCCAAAATTCTACCCGCAACACCATCAGACCATTTTAGAAGGTTTGAATGCGGTTGATTTTTCGAAAAGACCAAGCCGAAACGAGGTCGAGGAAATTCTTTTGCCATACATACCCGATTTTGGTATAAGGCAATTCCTGATGAAAAGCTTATATTGGCAGGAAACTGGACAACTCGCTTTTAGATTTAATCTCTCGATTTTCAACAAAAAAATAGAGGAAATAGGGAAAGCACTTCCCAATAATGCGGTTTTTAATAAATCAACATTGTTCATCCGTGGTGGAAACTCCAATTATATTTTAAATGAAGATTTCGAAAACATAAAAAAGCATTTTCCTAACTCAAAAATTGAAACCATTCCTAGTGTTGGTCATTGGCTTCATGCAGAAAATCCAAAATGGTTTTATGAATTTGCAAGTTTTTTTTTAGAATAAAAAATTATTACGAATTGTGCTCATAAAAATAAACGCCACTTTTTAAGTGGCGTTTATGATTAAAATAAAAGCTATTTATTGCTTTTATAACGTTTATCTAGTGTTCCGTTTTTTTTTTTTTTTTTTTTTGAAAACGGGATTAGGTTTTT
>CAIOTL010000129.1 GCA_903861155.1 uncultured Bacteroidota bacterium | reverse complement strand
GTGTGACAAAAATGAGTTATATTTGTTCAAGTTTGATAAATAGTATGTCACAATTGGCTGAGTGGCTCAGTGGTAAGTATTTGGGTTGTAGGTTTGAGGTAGCAGGTTCGAATCCTTCTTCTTGCACTTTTTTTTTTCAGTGTGCTGTTGATAATCTAGGTATGGCTAACTTTTGCAATACATATTTATAATTCATAATTTCTTTTTTAATAGACTCCTAAGGCTTCATAGTGATTAATAATGAAGGAGTTATTGGTTTATTAGTCATCTGTTAAATCGAATAATTTAACACAAAAAAACAGTTTTTATTCCGGGCCCAGCTTGTTCCACAGAGGTCGGACACAAACAAATCTGTCACCATTCGAAAGCTTACGTTACAGGCTACAAACTAATAACAATTAAATTGATTTTATTTTTTATATCTTGTGTGTCAGTTCACTGAGAATTTTTAGTTATTTTTTTTGGCCCAAATTGCACCACCAAGGAGACACATCCCACCAACTATATTGATATTTTTAGAAAGCCCACACTCAGGGCTACAATCTATCAAAATATTGTTTGCTCATGATTTGTTTTAAAAAAGTTAATAAATTTCTCCTATCTCTGAAATTTTGTGCATCTCTTTTTTTAGCCAAAAATCAATTATATCGCTTATAAATTACGTTTAAGATCATGTGGTGTAATTTTTTTTTAAAAAAATTTTCTTTTAAAAAACTTCAAAATACCTCAAATATCACCTCAAACATGTCATCTGATGTCAAATCCGAGTCCATTTTCATCAAATATAGGCCTGTTTTTACCCCTAAATCAAAAAAGTTTGGACTTTGGACTCAACTGGAAGCACTTTATTTTTGTTTCTCTTTTGGGTCCGGAATATTGAAAATATGTTCCAAACATAGAAGTTTTATTTGATTCGCTTGCTCATAGGTTGATTCTCCTGTTAAAATCCTATCTAAAAATATCTTTTATATGTTGGTCCGTCTCCTATTACTCGAGAATCTCGGTTTAAACGCGTTTTTTGACCGGTTTGGCCGGTTTGGCCGGCGACATTTCACAGGAGTACTCTTCTCCTTATTCTGGTTGTGTTCCTTGTTCAAAAAGGAGTTTATCTTGCCATTCCTCAGTCTCGTACGATGAAAACTCATTGAGAATTTAATAATCAAAGTGTTAAAAATGGGCATTATTTATTAAATTAATTAATTTAATGCTTTTTGATTTTGCCAGATTACTATTATCATATTAACATACTTTCCAAATAACTCTTAATTTGAGATTCCTATACTAATTAATACCCAAGGAATCCAAAAAGGTGCATAAGAAGTACCTAGGACAACGTTTAGACCCTTAACTTCTCATTAATCTGTAAAATGCCTACTAATTAACCATATGTACCTACAAATTGTGAAACGGAAAAAAAAAAAGAAAGAAAAAGATTCCCTGTTGTTCAAATCAACTCCAAATTTTGATTTGTATAGTTCATTATGATCACAGTAAGTAATTGACTTTGAAAAAGTAACTCAAAATGAAATTGGAG
>CAIOTL010000128.1 GCA_903861155.1 uncultured Bacteroidota bacterium | reverse complement strand
TCGGCAATCGTGAAAACATTAATTGACAAAGAGATTTTTGAAGAATATTATATTCAGGTGGATCGGGTCAATTTCTTGGAAAAAATTCGCGAAAAACAATTGCAATTAAACGAAGCGCAACAAAAAGCTTTCGAGGAAATCAAGGAAAGTTTTACCCAAAAAGAAGTTTGTCTATTGCACGGAGTCACTTCAAGCGGAAAAACGGAAATCTACATCAAACTCATCGAAGAGTGTATAAAAGAAGAGAGACAAATTCTGTATTTATTGCCCGAAATTGCTTTAACAACCCAATTAGTAGGTAGATTACAGGATTATTTCGGAAATAAAATAGCTGTTTTTCATTCGAAATTCAGTAACAATGAAAGGGTGGAAGTGTGGCAACAAGTTTTGGCACAATCGCCAAAAGCGCAGATTGTCATTGGAGCTAGATCGGCCTTGTTCTTGCCATTTTCGAACTTGGGTTTGGTCATTGTCGATTAAGAACATGAGCAAACTTTCAAGCAAGTCGATCCTTCACCGCGATATCACGCTCGCGACGCTTCGATAGTTTTGGCCAACAGCTTTAAAGCAAAAGTTTTATTGGGTTCGGCTACACCAAGTATCGAAACCTATTTTAATACCCAATCCGGGAAATATGGCTTGGTCGAGATTTCTGAAAGATATGGCAATGTTAGGATGCCCGAAATTAAGTTGGTAGACTTGAAAGACAAATACTTTCGCAAAAAAATGTCGGGTCATTTTAGTGATACTTTAATAGAGGAAATTACAACTGCATTATCTTTAGGAGAACAAGTTATATTGTTTCAGAATCGCAGGGGATTTTCGCCTGTTGTCGAGTGTATGACTTGTGGACATATTCCGCAATGTCCGCAATGTGATGTGAGTTTGACGTATCATAAACACAAAAATCAATTGCGTTGTCATTATTGTGGGTATTCAATGGCAAAACCAACGAATTGTCATTCTTGCTCTAGTGTTCATTTGACTACAAAAGGTTTTGGAACCGAACAAATTCAACAGGAATTGGTTGAATTATTTCCAAATGCGAAAGTAGGAAGAATGGATCAGGATACGACTCGCGGTAAATTTGGCTTCGAGAAAATCATTGACAGTTTTAAAAACCAAGAAGTAGAAATTTTAGTTGGAACACAAATGCTTGCCAAAGGCCTAGATTTTGACAATGTAAGTTTAGTGGGAATTATGAATGCCGACAATATGTTGTATCATCCTGATTTCAGGGCTTTCGAAAGAAGTTTTCAGATGATGACACAGGTTTCCGGCCGGTCAGGACGTTCTGGAAAACAAGGAAAAGTGATTATCCAAACATATAATCCAGACCACAACACCATTCAACAAGTAGTGCAAAATGATTATTTAGCAATGTATAATGAACAGTTGTACGAAAGACAAATCTACAAATACCCACCTTATTTCAAACTTATAAAGCTGACTTTGAAACACAGGGATTTTGACAAACTCAAGGAAGGTTCAATGTGGTTGTATCAAATGATGCAACAATACTTGGAAATTCCGGTACTAGGACCCGAAGAACCGCCCATTTCTAGGATTCGGAATGAATATATTAGAACCATTATGATAAAAATTCCTCAAAATCAGTCCTTGCAGGGCACAAAAAAAACTATCCAGAAAATGCTGAATAGTTTTGAAGCAGTTACACAATACCGGTCAATAAAAGTGACCGTGAATGTTGATTTTTATTAGTTGATTGCCAGAGCTCTTACTAAATCTTCTTTTTTATGACGGCTCAATGGAATTTTCGTGATTCCAATTTCGGCAAATCGGCTGTTAAAACGTTCCACTTTGTCTATATTAATAATATAGGATTTGTGAACTC
>CAIOTL010000127.1 GCA_903861155.1 uncultured Bacteroidota bacterium | reverse complement strand
CAGTTTAAATTACTGGAATTTAAGGACAAAATTCTATTACAAAA
This sequence comes from uncultured Bacteroidota bacterium, assembly GCA_903861155.1. Lineage (GTDB taxonomy): Bacteria > Bacteroidota > Bacteroidia > Flavobacteriales > Flavobacteriaceae > Flavobacterium. Next base: position 31,961 of record CAIOTL010000127.1, on the reverse strand, counting down.
ACCCACTTATCAAAATAAAAATATGCTTTTCAGAAGAAAGGAAACTTTACTGATTTACCAAAATAGTTTTGAGGTTTTGTAGCATTAATAAAGGATACTCATCACTTCGAGTACGAAGCGTATCGAGAAGTTTTGTTTTATTTTCCTTTTAATTTTACTGGAATAAAATACTACCGCAAATTACTTCATCTATTTGCAATTCGCTCTCGGGTCACAGATTTATAATTGATGAATTTGCGGTTTTTTATTGTCATTGCGAGAAACGGGAGCCATGACATTTGTTGCTCTCGTTATGAGATTGCTTCGTTCCTCGCAATGACGTTAAACTCATCCAAACTCAAAAACGCTTTACCAATATTCGCAATTACATCCGAAGCGATAAACGCCTGATAACCCGCTTCGGGTAGCGCAATATCGGCCGTTAGTCCGTGAAGATACACCCCAAGAATTGCCGCATCAATAGGTTCATAGGATTGCGCTAGCAAACTAGTAATCATTCCGGTGAGCACATCGCCAGTTCCGGCGGTTGCCAAAGCCGCGTTTCCGGTGGTGTTTTCGTAAATCGTTTCACCGTCGATAATAAATGTTGGTGCGCCTTTCATCACGATAATGAGATGATTCAGGGTGGAAAAAGCAATAGTTTTTTCGAACTTTTCGGTGTTGGAATTCCATTTTCCTATAAGTCGTTCCAGCTCTTTTGGATGTGGCGTGAGAATCGTTTTATCGGGCAACAACGAAATCCATGCTGCGTTTTGGGATAAAATATTCAGCGCATCGGCATCGATGACCAAAGGTGTTTTGTCATTGGTTAGGAATTCGTGAAGTGCATTTTGGGTTTCGAACTCCTGCCCTAGACCGGGACCAATTCCGATAGCATTAGGCATAAAATCGAATTCAATTTTCGAAAGGTGTTTTTCCTGACTATCCGTTAGAACCATCACTTCGGGATTGGCAGTTTGAAGGATTTCGTAACCACATCGCGGAATAAATACGGTGACTAATCCGCAACCAGTTTTCAAACACGCTTTCGACGATAAAGCAATCGCTCCTATTCTGCCATAACTACCACCAATTAATAAGGCATGACCTTGAATTCCTTTATGCGTGTGCGGATCAGTGGGTTTATACCTTTTTAGAATTGCTGCACGGTCTATAGGAATTGGATTTTTCATTGGATTTGTTTGTATAAAGTTACGAAATTAAATCCAAAATTCATAAGTTACACCGATCTGCTATGTATCACTAAGTCATAACCACAAAATATAATCTTGACTACTCTGCGAAGTCTCCCGACTTCGTAGCTATCCCAATAATCGACAAGTACAGGTAAAAAAAGTTGCTAAAGATAGAAATACATATAACAATGGGTACGAAGTCGGGAGACTTCGCCACAGCATCCTGATTAAATAAAAACCCCAATTTTACTACAAATGCCCTAGCCCCGATAGCAGTGGAAATCCTTTTTCTAAACCTTTTTTAGTTTAGAAAAAGATTGCAACGAATAGCAGGACACGAGCGAAGCGAACTGGCGAAGCAAATAGCTCCCAAAAACCCTTTGTCAGTCGGAATAAAATTGATAAATTTGCGGCTCAAAATTTACTAAAAATCTACAATGAAAAATACTGCGCTTACGCACCTACACGAGAGTTTGGGAGCCAAAATGCTTCCGTTTGCCGGATACAATATGCCTATTTTATATGAAGGCGTGAATGCTGAACACGAGGTGGTTCGCAATAGTGTGGGAGTTTTTGATGTGTCGCACATGGGCGAATTTTTGTTGACAGGACCCAATGCGATGGCTTTGATTCAGAAAGTGACTTCGAATGACGCTTCGACTCTGACCACTGGCAGAGCGCAATATTCGTGTTTACCCAATAATGATGGCGGAATTGTAGATGATTTATTGGTTTACAAAATGAAAGACGAGCAGTATTTATTGGTCGTAAATGCTTCGAATATCGATAAAGATTGGGATTGGATTTCATCACACAATGACTTGGGCGTAGAAATGAAAAACCTTTCGGATGATTATTCGTTATTGGCGATTCAAGGTCCAAAAGCGGTTGAAGCGATGCAAGCCTTGTCTTCGATAGATTTAGCAGCGATTGACTATTATCATTTTGAAGTTGGAGATTTTGCAGGAATCGAGCACGTGATTATTTCGGCAACGGGTTATACCGGTTCGGGAGGTTTTGAGATTTATTGTAAAAATTCGGAAGTAGAACAAATTTGGAATAAAGTTTTTGAAGCGGGTGCTGCCTTTGGCATCAAGCCAATTGGTCTTGCGGCTCGTGATACTTTACGATTGGAAATGGGTTTCTGTTTGTACGGAAACGATATCAACGATACGACTTCGCCACTTGAAGCTGGTTTGGGTTGGATTACGAAATTCAATAAGGAATTTACGAATTCAGAAAACTTGAAAAAGCAAAAAGAAGAAGGTGTTGCTAAGAAATTAGTAGCTTTTGAAATGCAAGAGCGTTCGGTACCGAGACATGATTATGAAATTGTGGATGCTAACGAAAATATAATTGGGATTGTCACTTCGGGTACCATGTCCCCATCGATGAATGTTGGAATCGGAATGGGTTATGTAACTACCGAAAACAGCAATATTGGCAGTGATATTTTCATTAGAATCCGAAAAAATGATGTTCGGGCGAAAGTGGTAAAATTGCCGTTTTACAAGAAATAGAAAAAATATTAAAACACAGATTTCTCAGTTTAGCACAGATTTTTTAATTTGTGAAGATTAGTGAAATCTGAGTTCGTTTTATTCTGTAGAAAAAAAATGAATTTTTATAAGAAATAACAATTGAGAAAAATAATCTTCTTTCTAATCCTGTTTTTTTCAAAAGAACTCCCTGCGCAAACCAAAGCAGATGCTTGTACTACATTATCCAAAATTAATGCTTTGGTTAAAGAGTTTCATTATAAACCTAAACCGATTAATGATAGTTTATCGGTTTATGTTTATAACCATTTTCTAAAAGCTTTAGATGAAAGAAACGTTTTGTTTTTAGAATCAGAAATCAACAGTCTTAAAAAACACAAATACAAATTAGACGATTATAGCAACACTTTGAATTGCAGATTTTTGAATGAATTTTATACCACTTATCAAAAAGCAGTTAGTCGTCAAACTGCAATTATAGAATCGATTAAGAAAGAAAAATTTTCTCTGAGCAGTACGGAAATGATGAGTTCTTCTAAAAAAGTAATGCCTTATTTAAAAACGGAAGAAGAATTAAAAAAATATTATAAAAAAAGAATGCTTTTTGATGTGCTAAATGAAATAGCTCAAAGTAGTTCAAATAAAAATTCACTAATATCCGTGTTCTCAAGCATTTCGGAAACTTCAAAACAAAAGATATTTGACGATTACACCTGTGAAGCTAACGAATTCGACCTTACAACAGAAGCTTTTTACGACCTTTATTTTAACGTTTATTGTTCCTATTTTGACCCTCACACCGAATTTTTTTCAACTAATGAAAAATCAAATTTTCTTTCGTCGATTAGTTCAGACAACTATACTTTAGGAATCGGTCTTTCGATAAAAGAAAAAAATAATCTCACCATAGATGAGATATTACCAGGTAGTCCAGCTTATTTTTCGGAAAAAATAGAACTAGGAGATCAAGTTATTAAAATAAAATCGAAGGAAGAAGAATACGCAGTCAATTGCTTTAATTTTGAAAAAATAACTAAAATATTAAGTTCAAGCCAATACAAAAGTATAGTAGTAACACTCAAGAAAAAAAGCGGAGAAGTTTACAATGCAAATCTCTACAAGCAAGTCATGAGAGATTATCAAAATAGTGTTTATAGTTATATTCTGGAAAAAGATAATCAAAGAACGGGTTATATTAAAATCCCTAGCTTTTATTCAACTTTAGAAAACGGACAAACAAATGTAAGTAACGATGTAGCCCTAGAAATAGCTAAACTAAAAGAGGACAAAATTACGGGCTTAATTATTGATTTAGAAAACAACGGTGGCGGTTCTATGGAAGAAGCCGTTTTTCTCTGTGGTTTGTTTATGAATACTTCCTATTTAGCACAAGTTGTTAGTAAAGCACATAAAAAAGAAATTGTTGGTAATCAGAAACCAAAAAATAGTTATTCGGGCCCAATAATTATATTAATCAATGGCTTCTCAGCTTCTGCAAGTGAATTTTTTGCTAATGTGATGCAAGATTATAATTTAGCGTTGATTGTAGGAACAAAGTCCTTAGGTAAAGCTACAATTCAAGAAATAGTTCCCTTGCCAAATGAAAAAGATCAATTTCTGAAACTAACCATTGGAGAATTTTATCGAGTAACCGGAAAAACGAATCAATACAGTGGTATTACGCCAGATATTGAAATTCCTAGTTTATTTGATGATCAAATGCATAGAGAAAATGGTTATGCTACTGCTATAAAAAATGATAAAATTGAAAACATCGTGGATACCAATAAGTTTCCAATGAATAAAAAACAAAAACAAGCTATTTTAGAATATAAACAAAAATCAAAAAACAATATAGAATTACAAAAAAACATCCGTTTAAAGGCAGCTTTTAATCATTTTTTTACTTTTCAGCCCTTTACTATACCAATGCAATTTAGTGCAGTTTTCAACTTAAATAAATTGAATAAATTTTCGAAGGAATGGAAAGAAATAGAAACATTTAGTAAAACGCAATATCCCTTTAATGTTAGCAACACTAGTAATGACAAACAAAAGATTGAAAACAGCACTTACTTAAAATCACTAAATAGTACAAAAATTAAAAATTTAAAAAACAACTTCCGTGTTTTTGAATCCATAAAAATCATTGCAAACTTAAAATAACTAGGTATTTATTTCGAAACAATTATGAAATCACCTTTTTGTAAGAAATAAAGTCAATAAAATGGTAATGTGATTTTTAAATTGAAAAAAATGAAATTGAAATTGAATATTGATATTGCAATTGAAAAAGTTAGTTTTGCGTGTTGAGAATAATGATTTAAGATTGATGATAAACGATTTTTGATTTTAGAAGTAAAAAAATTAAGAAATGGGAAGAGCGTTCGAATTTAGAAAAGGAAGAAAAATGAAACGTTGGTCTGCAATGGCCAAAGCATTTACCAGAATTGGTAAAGATATTGTAATGGCTGTTAAGGAAGGCGGGCCAAATCCTGACGCCAACTCAAGATTAAGAGCAGTAATACAGAACTCGAAGGCAGCAAATATGCCTAAAGAAAACGTGGAACGCGCCATTAAAAAGGCAACCGATAAGGATACGGCCAACTATAAAGAAGTATTGTTTGAGGGGTATGCGCCTCACGGAATCGCAATTTTAGTTGAAACAGCAACGGATAATAACAACAGAACGGTTGCCAATGTTAGAAGTTATTTTAACAAATGCAACGGCACTATGGGAACACAAGGTTCCGTTGAATTTATGTTTGATCACACTTGTAACTTCAGAATTCCTGCTAACGGAATGGATCCTGAAGAATTAGAATTAGAATTAATCGATTTTGGTGCCGAAGAGGTTTTTGAAGACGAAGACGGTATCTTAATTTATGCTCCTTTTAATAGTTTTGGAACCATCCAAAAAGAATTGGAAAACAGAAAAATAGAAATCCTTTCTTCTGGTTTTGAAAGAATACCACAAATCACTAAAAAATTAAGCGAAGCTGAAATGGCTGACGTAGAGAAATTAATCGAAAAAATCGAAGAAGATGATGACGTGATGAACGTGTATCATACGATGGAAGAATAGATCTTTAGACTTCTTAAATTATAAGATTCCTTCGGATTTGATTTGAAAATAGGCATAAAAAAACTCAAGATAGCTCTTGAGTTTTTTTTTATTATATCTAAAATATCTAAGTTTCTAAAAATCTAATTGAACTATTTTATAAATTCTATTTTTTGAGCTTCTTCTTCGTTGATGCTGTCAAAGAAACCTTGCTCGTTCATCCAGTCATCGCTGAACACTTTGCTCATATAACGGGAACCGTGGTCAGGGAAAATGGCAATTACATTGCTGTTTTCGTTGAACTCGCCTTCCTCAGCATATTGTTTAATAGCTTGAAGAACCGCACCGGAAGTATACCCTACAAATAAACCTTCTCTTCTTGCTAATTCTCTTGTTGCGTGGGCACTTTCTTCATCGGTAACTTTTATGAACTTGTCAATTATATCAAAATCCGTAGCCGATGGAATCAAATTTTTACCCAGTCCTTCAATTCTATAGGGATAGATTTCGTTATTGTCGAACTCTTTAGTCTCATGGTATTTTTTCAATACGGAACCAAAGGCATCAACTCCTAAAATTCTAATATTTGGGTTTTGTTCTTTCAAATATTTTGCAGTTCCAGAAATGGTACCACCTGTTCCGCTACAAGCGATAAGGTGTGTGATTTTACCATTAGTTTGTTCCCAAATTTCAGGCCCTGTCGATTTATAGTGTGCATCAACATTCAGTTGATTAAAATATTGATTGATGTAAACGGATCCTTTGGTTTCTTCATGTAAACGCTTGGCAACATTGTAATAAGAACGTTCATCATCGGCAGAAACGTGTGCTGGACAAACATATACTTTTGCTCCTAAACTTCGAAGCATATCGATTTTGTCTTTAGATGATTTTGACGTAACAGCCAAAATACAATTATAACCCTTAATAATACTCACCATCGCTAAACTAAAACCGGTATTTCCGGAAGTAGTTTCTATAATAGTGTCACCTGGAGAAAGTATTCCTCTTTTTTCAGCTTCTTCAATTATGAATAAAGCAATTCTATCTTTAGTGGAATGACCGGGATTAAATGCTTCTACTTTTGCGTAAAAATTCCCCTTTAATTCTTCAGTAACTTTATTTAGTTTAATAAGTGGTGTGTTACCTATTAATCCTAAAATGTTATTATAAGCGTTAATTTCTTCTTTCATAAAAAAATAATTAATCAAGGACACTTTTTAATTTAACCTAAAATCCTTGCAAATTTAACAAAAATTTTTGAATTACTTTTCAATTTTTTCTAAATCTAACAAAAAACTGAATTCTTTAGCCAATTCTTTAATTGCTTCAAATCTACCTGAAGCTCCTCCATGGCCAGCATCTAGGTTTGTATCGAGAAATACTATTGAATTGTTTGTTTTTAAACTTCTTAATTTAGCAACCCATTTAGCTGGCTCCCAGTACTGTACTTGGGAATCATGCAATCCTGTTGAAACATATATATTGGGATAGTTTTGATTTTTTACATTATCATAAGGCGAATACGATGCCATATAATTGTAATATTTTTTAACATTTGGATTTCCCCACTCGTCATATTCTCCTGTCGTCAATGGAATAGTATCATCAAGCATTGTCGTAATTACGTCAACAAATGGGACTTGAGCAATGATTCCGTGGTATAATTGAGGCGCCAAATTTACAATTGCCCCCATCAATAATCCCCCCGCAGAACCACCCTCCGCATATAAGTGTTTCGAAGAGGTATATTTTTGTTCGATTAAAAACTTGGAGCAGTCGATGAAATCAGTAAAGGTATTTTTCTTTTTCAATAATTTTCCGTGTTCATACCAATGTCTACCTAAATCTTCACCGCCGCGAATATGAGCAATTGCGAAAACAAATCCTCTATCAAGTAGCGTTAATCGAGTCGAGGAAAAAGTGGCGTCCATCGAATGTCCATAGGAACCATAAGCATATAACAACAATGGATTCTTGCCCTCTTTTTTCAAGCCTTTTCTATAAACCATAGAAATAGGAATCTTGGTTCCATCTTTTGTGGTGGCCCAAACACGTTCTTCGTTATAATTATTTTTATCGAATTTCCCACCCAGAACTTCTTGTTCTTTCTTAATTTCCCTAATTTTTGTTTTCATGTTGAAATCAATCACCGAAGAAGGTGTTGTCATCGATTGGTAGGAATATCGCAAAATATCCGTATCAAAATCTACGTTGGTTGTCGTGTAAGCTGTGAAAGTTTCACTCTCGAAAGGCAAATAATATTCTCTTTCACCACTCCAAGGCATAATCCTGATTTTATTCAAACCATTAAACCGTTCTTCCACCACCAAAAAATTCTTAAAAATCTCGATGTCTTCCAATAAAACATCTGCTCTATGGGGAATAACTTCTATCCAATTTTCTTTGGAAGTGGTTATTTCCAAAGTTTTCATCAACTTGAAATTGGTAGCCTTGTCCTTATTGGTCATTATGTAAAAACTATCGCCATAATGATTGATGCTATATTCTAAACCTCGAACCCGTTTCTGAAAAATCCTGAATTCTCCGTCTGGATTATCGGCTTCTAATATTCTATATTCGGTCGTTAAGGTGCTTTGAGCTTCAATAGCCAAATATTTTCTTGATTTTGATTTGGCAATTTCGACGTTAAAAGTTTCATCTTTTTCAAAATAAACCAATAGATCGTCGGCTTGATTTGTCCCTAATTTATGCTTGAAAATTTTATCTGAACGCAGAGTGATTTCATCCTGGCTGGAATAAAAAATCGTTTTATTGTCATTTGCCCACACCGCACTTCCGGTAACTTTTTCGATTTTATCAGAAAGTATTTTACCGGTTTCCAAGTTTTTAACTTGAATTGTGTAAATTCTTCTTCCAACAGTATCAACTGAAAAAATTGCCAGTTTATTATCAGGACTTATGCTCAAACCTCCTAATTGGAAATAAGGATTTCCTTTGGCTAATTGATTACAATCAAACAAAATTTCTTCTTTTGCTGTAAAAATTTCTTTTTTTCTGGAATAAATGGGATAATTTTTCCCGGTTTCAAAACGGGTAATATAGTAATAGCCATTGTATAAATAAGGTACCGATTCATCGTCTTCCTTGATTCTGCCCTTCATTTCTTCAAACAATTCTTTTTGGAATTGCTTGGTGTGGGCAGTCATTTTTTTGTAGTAGGCATTCTCCTTTTTCAAATAATCAATGACCTCTGGATTTTCTCTGTCATTCAACCAAAAATAATTGTCGGTTCTTACATTTCCAAATTTCTCTAATGTTTTAGGAATTATTTTGGCAACTGGAGGAATTATAGTTTTCGGCATAGTTTGAAATTTCAATTTTGAAGATGATAGTGCAAAAATAGCACAAGGTGAACTTAAAATTAGTCTATATTTTATTAAAATTTTATTAAATATCACATTACAAAATACTATTTTTACGGTTCAAAATTTTAAAATCATAAAAATGGATTTAATGGGAATGATGGGTAAATTGAAAGAAACCCAACGAAAAATAGAAGAAACAAAACTAAGATTAGATTCGGTTTTAATAGACGAACAAAGCACTGACGGGACATTGAAAGTTACTTTTACTGCCAATGGAAAATTAAAATCTATCGACATTGACGATTCTTTATTGGAAGATAAAGACCAACTCGAAGATTATTTGATTGTAACATTGAACAAAGCCATCGAAAAAGCGGCTAGAGTAAACCAAGCGGAATTAGATGCAGTTGCCAAAGTCGATATGCCAATGATTCCAGGAATGGATAAAATGTTCAAATAAAATTATTAGCTCAAAATATTCTATTTATTAACAAACTAAAATAAACAAATATGATTAATCACAGAAATTGGCACGAAAAACACATTGAAACATTAAGCTTTGGTAGCCGTTTAGCCGATAATGTTGCGAAGGGTATGGGATCATGGAAATTCATAATCATTCAAACCATTTTGGTGGTACTCTGGATGGGTTTAAATCTTGTTGCATTCGTTTATCATTGGGATGTTTATCCGTTTATTTTACTTAATCTTGTTTTCTCGACCCAAGCCGCTTATGCCGCACCAATTATTATGATGGCTCAAAACAGACAAAACGATAGAGACAGATTGCAAGCGCAAGCCGATTATCAAACTAATATTGACGCAAAACTTGAAATTGAAGCTTTAACAATAAAACTCAATCAACTTGAAATCGATAAATTAGACAAGATTATTACAATGCTGGAAGAAATGAAAAAATAATTATCAATTATGAATTATGAGTTATCCAAACTCATAATTCATAACTCCTAATTTATAATTTCAAAAGTGTTTCCATTACATACGTGTGCATAACTTCGCGATAATCCAGATGTGTTACGATTCTTAATTTTCCGTGTCCCATAGAACTTATTGATATTCCTTTTTGTTTTAATTTTTCCATTAAAACAGCTTCACTTATATGCGATTGAACCGAGAAAATCAGGATATTCGTTTCTATTGGTTCTACTTTGGCAACCCAATTTAGTTTTTCTAAAACAGCCCCTAATTCCTTTGCGCGTCTATGATCGTCTTCTAATCTTTCGATGTTGTTTTCTAAAGCATAGATTCCGGCTGCAGCCAAATAACCGACTTGGCGCATTCCGCCACCGAGGATTTTTCGGATGCGTAAAGCTCTTTGAATGGTTGCTTTATCGGATACTAAAAGTGATCCAATTGGCGCTCCCAAACCTTTGGATAAACAAACCGAAATCGTATCAAATACTTTTCCGTATTCTTTTGGATTGTCATTGGTGGCAACCAAAGCATTCCAAATTCTTGCACCATCCAAATGAAATTTTAGATTATTAGCATCGCAAACCTTTCTTATTCTCATAAATTCTTCAAAATCATAACAAGCACCTCCTCCTTTATTGGTTGTATTTTCGACACAAACCAAACTTGTAAGCGGACTGTGATAAAACTCCGGATCATTGATAGATCCAGCAACTTGTTCGGCAGTAATCATACCGCGATTTCCGTTCAACAAACAGCAAGAAACCCCACTGTTAAAGGAAACACCACCCCCTTCATAATTATAAACGTGAGCATATTTATCGGCTATCAATTGCTCTCCAGGCTGCGTGTGCAGCTTGATGGCAGTTTGGTTGGCCATTGTCCCCGAAGGAAAAAAAAGTGCTGCTTCCATTCCGAACATTTCTGCAACTTTTGCTTCTAGTTCTATTACAGTTGGATCTTGTTTATAAACATCATCACCAACTTGGGCGTGAAACATTGCACGCAACATTTCTTGGGTAGGTTTGGTTACGGTATCGCTTATTAAATTTATTTCCATATTATTTATATTTATAGGAGTTAGGATAATTTACCAATTGTCCCAACCAATATTTTTTCTATTTTTGTGCCACAAAATTAAATATAATTTATGACAACTACCGAACAAATAAAAGGTATTGTAGAGCGCCTTGGAGCGTTGAGGAGGTATCTTTGACGTTGATGCCAAACTAATCGAGATTACCAACGAAGAGGAAAAAACCTTGGCTCCTGATTTTTGGAACAATCCAAAAGAAGCCGAACAATATGTAAAAACGCTCCGTTCCAAGAAAAAATGGATTGAAGATTACAACAAAGCGGTCGAAATGACCGATGAGCTTCAATTAGCCTATGAATTCAATAAAGAAGGAGAACTTTCTATAGAAGAATTAGATGAGCAATATGCTACTACCCAAAAACATATAGAAGCCATCGAATTCAAAAACATGCTTTCAGATGAAGGCGACAGTTTGAGTGCCGTTTTGCAAATTACGGCTGGTGCTGGCGGAACTGAAAGTTGCGATTGGGCTTCGATGTTGATGCGAATGTATATGATGTGGGGTGAAAAAAACGGCTACAAAATCAAGGAACTGAATTTTCAAAAAGGAGAAGCCGCAGGAATAAAAACGGTAACACTTGAATTTGAAGGAGATTATTCTTTTGGATACTTAAAAGGTGAAAATGGCGTACATCGATTAGTACGAATTTCCCCTTTTGACAGTAACGCCAAACGACATACTTCTTTTGCTTCGGTTTATGTTTATCCGCTTGTTGACGACAGTATCGAAATAGACATTAATCCTGCTGATATTGAAATTACAACTTCACGTTCTAGTGGGGCTGGAGGACAAAATGTGAATAAAGTGGAAACCAAAGTACAATTGGTGCACAAACCCACAGGTATTCAAATTCAATGTTCAGAAACGCGTTCGCAGCAGGATAACAGACAACGTGCTATGCAAATGTTACGTTCACAATTATACGAAATTGAATTAAAAAAGCAACAAGCAGAACGCGCCAATATTGAGGCCGGAAAGATGAAAATTGAATGGGGTTCCCAAATCAGGAATTATGTGATGCAACCTTATAAACTAGTCAAAGATGTTCGTACAGGTTTTGAAACCAGCGATGTTGATGCCGTAATGAATGGCGAAATTGACGAATTTTTGAAAGCATATCTAATGATGATGGGGCAAAAAGAGGAGGAATAGATTTCAGGTTTCAGTTGGCAGATTGCTGTGTTGACTTTAATAAATTAAACCCGACAAGTTTTTAAAACTCGTCGGGTATTTTTTATGTGAGTTTACAAACCCGCTTTCAAAACATCAAGATTTCCCATAATAATGGTTGGGTTTTGTTTAGAATCAAGCCAGTTGACCATCAACTTCATATATTCTTCTTTAATAGCAACACAGCCTGCCGTAAAATAGGGTGCTTTTATAGCCAAATGAAAAAATATGGCGCTTCCATTTCCTTTTACAACCGGATTTGTATTGTATTCTATAACAATGCAATACTTGTAGACATCACTACTCAGTAATAAATTTTCATATGATTTTGCATTTGTAACACCACTAATGTACTTGTTATAATCGGGTGAATTTGGGTCGTCAATCCATTTATCTTCCTTAGTAGTTTGCTTGTTTTCTAGTAAAGTAGTGAGTTGTTTTTTATAAGAAAATAATTTTCCCAACTTGAAAATTCCGGTTGGAGATTTGCCATCGCCTTCGATTTTAGTTTGTGGCAATGCAAAACCTTTTTTGCCAATTCCTGCTTCAATTGGATTCAATTTTACAATCCATTTATTGTCTTTTTTTTCCAAAGCCACAAAAACAGCTGTATAACTTTCGGGTTTGTAATTATAAACTACAAGTAATTGTTGCACATTTTTTAACTGGCTGGTATTATTTTTTGCAATTAATAAAGCATTGTCAATTTTGTTATTTGTTGTTTGTGATTGCAAATTAATAGACGAAAAAAGTGTAATTACCAAAACCAAAAATTTAGTTGCGACTTTCATTTTATATTGGGTTTGTAAGCTTTTTTTATTGCATCATAATCAATTCTTAATATTGGGTTTTCCTCTTTTTGTAAATTTAACCAATTAAAATCATATTTTTCTTCATCAGTCCAATTAGTAGGATATTTTACTCTGAAAAATTCTCCAATAGCATCTTCCATTTCTGTGTTATGATTATATGAATATGGACCACTAATAGCCATCGATTTTTGATTTGGTGAGAAATCTTCACCCATAAATTGAGAAGTTAATAAAACGACAAGTCCACAAATTCCATCAAGTAAATTTTCAAACGTAGCTTTGTCAAAATGTAAATGTCGGTCGTGTTTTGATTTATTATATGCTTGATACCATTTTAAACTATGCCAATCTTTTATTTCTTTATCCTTCCAATTTTCGAAAGGTTTACGTAAATTACATTTTCCTTTCCATATTGGAATTTCAACTTCATATGCTGATAGCTTATGAGAATATTCAATTAAAGAAAAATCATCCTTTAATGTCCAGTTTTTATTATTTGAATATATGTTTTCATTTAATATTGCAGTGAAATTGGCTTCTATTTCAATACAAGTTCTAGTTAGTAATTCGTGAATTTTCAATGATATTGTTTTTGAGTTATGATCGCAAGGCTCAACAAATTCAAATAATTGAATTAAATCTTTTTGAATAATTAAGAACGCACGGATATAATGTTGAGGGTCATTAGTAAATTCTGGATGAAATAAATAACACCAATTTCCATTATTACTATAGGATCCATCTATTAATTGTCTTACGGTTCTTTTATATGGTTTATTCATTTTTTATAAGGTAATTATTTAAATTCTATGAAAAAAGTATTTTTCTTTAAACTTCCTTTCATGCGTCCATAAATCTACAAGCAATTTTATAAATTTTATTTAAATTTTCCTTCAAATATAATGAATTAATCGTAAGATTATTCATTATATTATCCACAATTTTTTAAGTCTTTAAATAGCGAAAACAATCCATTAGGAAATTCAATGCAAATTTGCTTTATTTGATGATTATATCCTGAATTTAAAAATTACATCCTAATGAAATCCTATTCCATCCAAGAAATTAACGAAGTTTTAAAAGGCACAATTGTTGGCGATACTTCTATAAAAATTACCGCTCCAGAACAATTAGAATTGGCCAGTGCTTCCGAAATTTCTTTTGTTGGAAACAAAAAATACGAAAAGTTTTGGGAAACATCCAAAGCTTGTGCAGCAATAGTTAACGAGGATATTTCTATTCAACCAGGGGAAAACAAAGCTTTCATCAAAGTAAAAAATGCAGATTTAGCAATGTCACAAGTCTTAGAACTTTTTGCTCCTCCTACTCCATTATTCAGTTCGGATATTCATCCAACAGCCGTTGTTGACTCGACTGCCATAATAGGAAACAGAACTCGAATTGGTGCCGGAAGTTATATTGGTCCAAAAGTTCAACTAGGCGAAAACGTAACGATTTATCCCAATGTTACTGTTCTTGACGAATGCACGATTGGAAAAAATACCATCATTTGGTCAGGCGCAGTAGTTCGGGAACGTTGTCATATTGGGAACGATTGCATTATTCATTCTAATGCTACGATTGGCGCGGATGGTTTCGGATTCCGTCCTGATCCGCAAAGAGGCTTGGTCAAAATTCCTCAAATTGGAAACGTAGTTCTTGGAAATAATGTCGAAATTGGAGCCAATACTTGTGTCGATAGAGGGAAATTCAGTTCTACAATTTTGGGTGACGGTTGCAAAATTGACAATTTAATTCAAATTGGACATAATAGTAAATTGGGAAGATTCTGCATCATGGCTGGACAAAGCGGCTTAGCTGGATCAGTAACTTTGGGAAATGGAGTTCTCATTGGTGGAAGCGCGTCGATAACGGATCACGTTACTATTGGCGACGGAGCAATTATAGGCGGAGGCTCAGGCGTAACAAAAGATGTTAAAGCTGGTGTCACTTTGTTGGGTTATCCCGCTATTGAAGCTCGTGATGCTTTAAGGCAATGGGCTATATTAAAAAGATTGGTCAAGGAATCAAAGAAGTAATTCTGCCAATAATACTTCTATATGTTGCAATGGATTTCGTAATTTAGCCGTCACTACATTTAGACAAACAAAATCTCATCATGGACTTGAACTTCAATAAAAACGAAGACCACAATAAACTCCTTCTTTCGGACTTGCGCCATAAATTTGCCAAAGTAAAACTGGGTGGAGGAGAACAACGCATTCAAAAATTATATTCTGAAGGTAAAATGACAGCGCGCGAACGCATTGATTATTTACTTGACGCCAAAGAAAAATGCATCGAAATTGGCGCTTTTGTTGGTGAAGGAATGTACAAGGGATTTGGTGGTTGTCCTTCGGGCGGAGTTATCGTAAAAATCGGATACATCAAAGGAAAACAATGCATTGTCGTGGCCAATGACGCCACCGTGAAAGCGGGAGCTTGGTTTCCGATTACGGCAAAGAAAAATTTGAGAGCGCAAGAAATTGCAATGGAAAACAGACTACCCATTATCTATTTAGTTGACAGCGCAGGCGTATTTTTACCGCTTCAAGACGAAATTTTTCCTGATAAAGAACATTTTGGACGCATATTTAGAAACAATGCTTTGATGAGTAGCATGGGAATTACCCAAATTTCAGCCGTTATGGGAAGTTGTGTTGCTGGTGGTGCTTATCTTCCAATAATGAGCGACGAAGCGATAATCGTAGACAAAACTGGAAGTATTTTCTTGGCTGGAAGCTATTTGGTCAAAGCTGCCATTGGCGAAAGCATCGACAACGAAACCCTTGGAGGAGCGACGACACATTGCGAAATTTCGGGAGTTACAGATTATAAAGCAAAAAATGATAAAGATGCGTTAGACAAAATAAAAAATATTGTCGACAAAATTGGCGATTATGACAAAGCCGGTTTCAGCCGAATTAAAGCATCAAAACCAACTTTGGACGAAAAAGAAATTTATGGTATTTTGCCAAAAGCTCGAAATGAGCAATATGATATGATGGAAATTATTAGCCGCCTAGTTGATGATTCAGAATTTGAAGCGTACAAAGATGGTTACGGCCAAACTATAATTACCGGTTACGCTAGAATTGACGGTTGGGCTGTGGGGATTATTGCCAACCAGCGAAAAGTGGTGAAAACCAAAAATGGCGAAATGCAATTTGGAGGCGTAATTTATTCAGATTCAGCAGATAAAGCCACCCGTTTTATTGCCAATTGCAACCAGAAAAAAATCCCTTTGGTATTCCTCCAAGACGTTACTGGATTTATGGTTGGTTCCAAATCAGAACACGGTGGAATTATAAAGGATGGGGCCAAAATGGTGAATGCCGTTTCTAATTCGGTGGTACCAAAATTTACGATAATCATCGGAAATTCGTACGGTGCAGGAAATTATGCAATGTGCGGAAAAGCGTTTGATCCTAGATTAATCGTGGCTTGGCCAAGTGCCGAACTCGCCGTTATGGGTGGAACGCAAGCCGCGAAAGTATTGGCACAAATCGAAGCTTCTTCGCTCCAAGCAAAAGGAGAAATTGTGGATGAAACCAAGGAAAAAGAACTTTTCGACAAAATAAAAGTACGCTATGACGAACAAACTTCGCCTTATTATGCTGCCTCAAGACTTTGGACTGATGCGATAATCGATCCTTTGGACACCAGAAACTGGATTTCGATGGGAATTGAAGCGGCAAACCACGCGCCTATCGAAAATAAATTTAATTTGGGAGTCATTCAAGTATAATTATGAAAAGAATATTCTTATTGGCATTCGCTTTTATTTCATTAAATATAGCTGCACAAAAACTTCACGAAAGCGGCAAATATGTTGACGTCAATGGCGTAAAACTCTATTATGAAATTTATGGAGAAGGAGAACCATTATTAATGATTCACGGCAACGGCGGTTCATTTTCTTGTTTTGAAAACCAATTAGACGACTTCTCTAAACATTTTAAAGTCATTTTAGTAGATTGCAGGGGAAGAGGAAATTCAGGTTATCAAAAAGGCGTTGAATTGACTTTTGACTTGCAGGTTGAAGATATTAGTTTATTTCTTGAAAAATTAAACATTCCGAAAACAAATTTTTTGGGTTGGAGCGATGGTGGCATAATTGGACTTTTATTGGCGATAAAACATCCCGAAAAAGTCGGTAAATTAGTTACATCGGGAGCAAATATATTTCCTGAAGGCGTTGTTCATTTCGATGATATGAAAAAAGAGGCTATTGATTTAGATAATAATAATACGAACCACGAAAATGATTTAGCCATTGATTTGAACAATTTGGACTTGAAATACCCTAATTTAAATTACTCTGATTTGAATGTCATAAAATCAAAATCCCTTATTATTGCTGGTGATCATGATGAAATTAAAGGGGAACATACTCTTAAAATATATGAATCTATACCCAATGCCCAATTGGCGATTTTACCCAATATCTCTCATTCATCTTTGATAGAAAATTCAAGACTTTTTAATGAAATTGTTTTGAATTTTTTAATGCACTAATCAAATTATCCACAAATACGATTATTGTACTGTTCCCATTTTGCAATTTTAATTTTGGTTATTCGGATACTTTTTTTTTATTAGGTTAAAAATTAGTAACTTAGTGTAGAATTTTAAACTAAAGTATTATGAACAACGTAAAAAATTTAAATAAATGGGCAAATGCGCACACTTATTTTTCGGTAGATCTTGTACGAATAGCAGTTGGTGTATTTTTATTTATTAAAGGAATTTATTTTATAACAAATACCCAATATTTAGGAGATTTATTAGCTCCATTAGACAAAGCTGATGGAGGTATGTTTGGAATGTTTATTGTACACTATATAGCTTCTGCACATTTTCTTGGGGGTATATTAATAGTGTTCGGGTTGCTCACCAGATGGGCAATTATTGCGCAATTACCAATATTGATTGGTGCTGTCGTCATAAATTTTATGGGAGAAATGCATTCCCAAAACCTATTTTTATCCTTGCTCATTTTGGGGATTTGCATTTTTTTCTTAGTTTATGGAAGTGGAAAACACTCAGCAGATTACTTCTTTAAAATGCAGGAATAATTTCAAATAAAAAGGGAGAATTTCAATAAATTCTCCCTTTTTCATATTCAATTTACATGGGCTTTCTATTGCTCGTCAAATTCCAAGCTTTCTCTTCTCATAATTTTACCTGTGGCAGTTTCTTTGAACTTTGGAATAAACACAATTTTTTTTGGTTTTTCGAATTTTTCCAGAACACTAAAAACAGATTCTTCAATTAAAATAGGCTCTCCCTCGACATAAAGAACCGCTTTTTCTCCAAGAATTTCATCTTCTTGTCCGGAAACAAAATAGCGTCTTGGTATCAAGGTAGAAAGTTTATCTTCTATTTGCTCTGGCATCAATTTAATTCCACCACTATTGATAATGTTGTCGAATCTTCCTTCCCAAACAAATTGTGTTTCAGAAATTAAATCTACAATATCGTTTGTCACGATTTTATTACTGCTAATATTTTTGGCTTTAATCACCAAACATTGTCTTTCATCAACCGAAACTTTAACATTTGGCAAAACCGTAAACGCTTCCTCTCCTATTTTTTTTGCAGCAATATGAGTTATAGTTTCAGTCATACCATAAGTTTCATAAATTTCGATTGGCAATTTTAATAGTTCTTGCTCCAAAGCTTTATGCACTTTTACGCCGCCAATAATTAATTTTTTGATTTGTCGGGTTTTCAATTTTTCCAAAGAATTTTTTGCCTGAAGCGGAATCATTGCACAAAAATCAAATTCCTCATCAATATTTTTCAATGGATCCGAAGTTGGTTCCACAAATTTCATTTCGAGTCCCAATATCAAAGATCTTACAAACATCATTTTCCCAGCAACATAATTGGTTGGCAAACAATGTAACATCGTGTCACCAGGATTCAAACCAAAGAAATCACCCGTTGCCAAAGCAGAATCAAGCATGGCTTGTTTTTCGATTTTGATGACTTTTGGTATCCCTGTTGTCCCCGAAGTTTTCAATTCGATATACGATTTTTCGTCAAACCAGTCCAATAAAAAATTCCCAACGTGTTGCTCAAAAGGTTCTCCTTCTTTTATAAAACAATATGCCACGTAGAAAATTTCGTCTCTAGTAATGTGGTAACCATTCAATTTAAAACGATTGTGTATGTTTTTGTACGTTATTTTATTCATCAATTATTTATTATGTTACTATTATTGTTGTATTGGGGATTTTCTATTTTGCCGCTTAGTTTTGCAGTCCAATGTGTCCAATTGTATTTCTTTGCAAATATAAATAACATAATCGGATACACAATTGCAATCGAAACTAACATTTCATTTAACATATCAACAGGATTCTCGACTCCCGAATACTTAAAAACGGCATCAGTATGTATCGCCGAAAAATCGGAAGTTATCAATAGTGCCGCCATAAGGTTGTTGCCAAGATGAAACCCCAAAGCCAATTCCAGACTTTCGTCCATTAATGTTATTATACCAAGAAAAAATCCAGTTCCAATATAAAACAACATTACACCAAAACCCATTTTGGCCACTTCGGGATTCGCGCTGTGAAATAATCCGAAAAAAACCGAAGTAAAAATTAATGGAAACCATCTATTTTTGGCAATAGCACCAATTTGTTGCATGAAATACCCCCTGAATAAAAATTCCTCATAAGCAATTTGAAACGGGAAAAACAAGATGCTGACCAAAAACAATAAGGTGAATTTCAACGGATTGAAATTCCAAATAATTCCGGAATTATCCATAAAATAGGAAACAGCAAAACCTGCGACCGTTAATAAAACTATCAGTCCAAAAGAGAAAAAAGCCCTTTTGTAATCTACTTTATCTCTGGAAGTTGTCAGAGAAAGAACGCTTCTTTTGTGCAAATTTCGAACCAAAAAAAACAACATTACTAGTAGCAGAATAAACGGGGACAAGTTGATAATCAAAGACAAATTATTTGGAATCTGATTCATCGATTTATAGGCACTGTCCATTTGTTCTTTCGACATAAAAAGGTATAAAATGAAATTGGCGATAAATATTCCGGTGGTAAATAGTGTCGTAATCAAAACACGCCACCAAGTATTATTTCCTTTATAGGCCTGCTCTATAAACATTTTTAATATGGATTGAATTAGTATTTGTGCAATTTACACTTTAATAATTCGCCCGAAATTAACCTAATTTTTTGTTTTTATCCCTTACTTTGTAAAAAACTTAACACTTATTTAATGATCCAAATTTATCACAATCCGCGCTGCACAAAATCAAGAGAATGCTTGGCTTTTCTTGAAGAAACTGGCCAGAAATTTGAAGTTGTCAAATACCTTGATGATGTTCCCACTTTTGACGAATTGAAGTCAATCATCAAGAAATTAGACATAAAACCGATAGAATTGATCCGCAGGAAAGAGAAAATTTGGATAGAAAATTTCAAAGACAAAAAGATGTCCGACGATGAAGTCATCCAAGCAATGACTTTGAATCCAATTCTTATCGAAAGACCCATCCTCGTTAACGGTGAAAAAGCCGTTGTTGCAAGACCTTTGGAAAAAGTAAGTAGTATTATTTAGTAGTACTGTTTCTATCATTTAACACCATTTTTGTGAATTGGCAATTAAACCAAAGTTTACTTTTGGGGTCTTATTTGAAAAAAAATCGACTTATGAAAAAAATAAAATTAGTCCTGACATTCCTATTCCTTTTTACTACTTATATAAATTTTGCTCAAGGAGGGCCTCAAGTATCAAAAATTAAAATAACCGGAAAAGTATTTGAAAAGATAAGCCACCAACCACTTGAATATGCAACTATTACTTTTGTAAATCCCAAATATCCTAAGGCAAAAACCGGTGGAATAACAAATGAAAAAGGAGAATTTGATATAAATGTCAACCCTGGTATTTATGACATCAAGATTGAATTCATTTCTTTTAAACCAACAATAATTAAACAACGAAAACTTCAGGTAAGCACTAATTTAGGACAAATAAATTTAGAAGAGGATGCGTCTCAGTTGAATGAAGTTGTGGTTCGATCTGAAACTACCACTGTTCAAATTAAGCTAGACAAAAAAGTGTATAGCGTGGGTAAAGATATGGTAGTCAAGGGCGGAACCGCTAGTGACGTGCTTGACAATGTTCCTTCAGTTACAGTTGATGGTGAGGGAAATGTTAGCCTTCGCGGGAATGACAACGTTAAAATTCTAATCGATGGTAAGCCTTCAAATTCAATAAATGTGGCCGATGCATTACGCACAATTTCTGCAGATGTCTTGGACAAAGTAGAAGTAATTACAAATCCATCAGCCCGATATGATGCCGAAGGCGGTGCCGGAATCATCAATATTATCCTCAAAAAGGAAAAAACCCAAGGCACAAACGGAACTTTTATTGGAACGGTTGGAAACCCTCAAAATTACGGGTTATCTTCAACCCTAAATTTTAAAAACGAAAATTTCAATCTTTTTACCACTTTAGGATATACTAATACCAAAAGTCCCGGAAATTCAATAACAAACACAGATTACTTGAATCCAGACGGTTCCACACAAAAAACAATCGACGAAAAAAACAAAAACGTGAGATCAAGAGAAGGTTACAACTATACTTTTGGGATGGATTGGTACCTTGATAAAACTTTAACTTGGACAAACTCCATTAATTATAGAGAAAATAACGGATCAAATCCAAATAATGATAATATCTATAATTACGAACCTAATAACGACTTTCTTACTAATAGATATAATGATCAATATACAAAAACAAGAGATGTAGAATACAACACTAATTTTACAAAAAAATTCAAAAAAGACGGTCACAAACTTACTGTAAACTTTTCAACTTCGAATGACACTGACAATGACACCTCTATAATTACCAATACTATCATTGGACAGGAGAATAATAGCACTCGACAAGCTACCGATAATAATCAGACCCAAAGCAGGAATTTATTCCAAGCAGATTATATATTGCCTTTAGGTAAAAACAGTCAATTTGAAGCCGGTTATAAGGGAGATTTTAATGAATTACTTACCGATTATAGTGTTGGAGATTTGGGATCAAGTGGATTATACACCCCAAATCTAAACTATACCAATACTTTGGATTACAAGGAAAAGATAAATGCACTTTACACCCAATTTGGTTCAAAAATCAGTAAATTTTCTTATTTATTAGGATTGAGATATGAAGATTCTAATATTGACATCAATCTATTGACCACTAACGATTATACTAAAAAGAGATACCATAATTTTTTTCCAAGTGCTTTTTTAACGTATCAAATAACGGATGACAGTAATTTTTCACTTAATTATAGCCGAAGAATTGCAAGACCTCGATCTCGATTCATCAATCCTTTTTCAAACTATTCGAGCAACATCAATATAATGCAAGGAAATCCTGATTTGAATCCTTCGTTCACCGATGCCATTGATATGGGTTTTATGACAAAATTAGGTAAAGTCACTATCTCCTCCTCAATTTATTTCAACAGAACCAAGGATGTGTTTCAATTCATTCGACGACCAAACGGTGAAATTGTAACTACAATCGTAAATGGGGTTACAATAGAAACTCCCGTAATGTTGTCAACTCCAATCAATTTGGCAAACCAAGACCGCTCAGGATTTGAATTCAATGCTAATTATGCGCCATTCAAATGGTGGAAATTAAATGGAAATTTTAACTTTTTTCAAAATAAAACAACAGGTAACTATACCTATACACTCAACAATTCAAGTCAAACCGTTTTCGAAAATTTCGACAATACAGCCTATAGTTGGTTTGCCAAATTATCTTCAAAGGTCACTTTGCCCTTCAAAATAGACTGGCAAACCTCTGCCCAGTATAATGCACCGCAAAACAATGCTCAAGGAAAAAGTCTTGGCGTTTTTTATGCAAACTTGGCCTTTAGTAAAGATGTTTTGAAAGATAAAGCCACCATAACTTTAAACGCATCCGACATTCTAAATTCAAGAAAAAGAATCACCGAAACGAACTTGCCAACAGTGAATTCCTATAGCGAAATGCAATGGCACACTCGACAAATAAACCTGACATTTACCTATCGTTTCAATCACAAGAAGGCTGAAAAAGAAAAGCCACAAAAAAGAGAATCTGATAATGGCGATGATTTTCAAGGATAAAAACAAAAAAAAGGACTCGTTTTCACGGGTCCTTTTTTTATTTGACAATTAGTTTAAACTGATTGTTCTTGTTTCTTTTTTGCTCTTTTTTCTTTGAATGCTTCCCAAGTCGCTCCGCCAACCCAATAGGACACGAAACCAACCAAGAAAAACATCAACCAAAATCCCATTGTAAGGACGGTCAAGAAAAGTAAAAAGCCTAAATACTGTGAGAAATCAAACATTTTTTTCGGAATTTTTGAATGTAGGCACAAATGTAAGTTTAATATTTTTTCTTACCAATAAATACTTGATAATATTTTTTTAAAACGGTAGTAATCCGTAAATTTGGGCAACGAAAAAGAAAGCTTATTTGTCATTTCGATGAAGGAGAAATCCCAATAAAAGAGGAGCAATAAATGGGATTGCTTCGTTCCTCGCAATGACAAAATTATAAATAATTAAATATTTAATAAAATGAAATACAGAATTGAAAAAGACACAATGGGCGAAGTACAAGTTCCCGCCGATAAATATTGGGGAGCACAAACAGAACGTTCCAGAAACAACTTCAAAATTGGCCCTTCGGCTTCAATGCCAAAAGAAATCATCGAAGGTTTTGCCTTCCTGAAAAAAGCAGCGGCTTATGCCAATTGTGATTTAGGTGTTTTGCCAATCGAAAAACGAGATGCCATCGCAGCCGTTTGCGACGAAATCCTTGCCGGAAAATTGGCAGATGAATTTCCGCTTGTGATTTGGCAAACAGGTTCAGGAACGCAAAGCAATATGAACGTGAACGAAGTGGTTGCGAATCGTGCTCAAGTGTTAAAAGGATTTGGCATTGGCGAAGGCGAACAATTCATCAAAGCCAATGACGACGTGAACAAATCACAATCTTCAAACGACACTTTCCCAACGGGAATGCATATTGCGGCCTACAAAGCCGTTGTGGAAATCACCATTCCGGGTGTCGAAAAATTAAGAGACACGCTTCAAGCAAAAGCTGCCGAATTTAACAATGTGGTAAAAATAGGTCGCACGCATTTAATGGATGCAACGCCATTGACATTGGGACAAGAAATTTCAGGATATGCGGCGCAATTGAGTTATGGAATAAAAGCAGTAAAAAACACTTTGGCACATTTATCCGAAGTGGCTTTGGGCGGAACTGCCGTTGGAACCGGCTTGAACACGCCGGCAAGTTACGATGTAAAAGTAGCCGAATATATTGCCAAATTCACAGGACATCCTTTTGTAACTGCACCCAACAAATTCGAAGCTTTGGCGGCTCATGATGCGATTGTGGAAACTCACGGCGCATTAAAACAATTGGCGGTTTCCTTGAATAAAATCGCGAATGATGTTCGAATGTTAGCTTCTGGACCCCGTTCTGGAATTGGCGAAATCATCATTCCGGAAAACGAACCGGGTTCATCGATTATGCCGGGAAAAGTAAACCCAACGCAATGCGAAGCCTTGACAATGGTTTGCGCGCAAGTAATAGGAAATGATGTGGCAATTTCTGTTGGAGGAATGCAAGGTCATTATGAATTGAACGTTTTCAAACCGTTGATGGCGGCCAACTTCTTGCAATCAGCGCGATTGTTAGGGGAAGCCTGCCTGTCGTTTGACGAACATTGTGCCAGCGGAATCGAACCGAATTACAAACGTATCGAAGAATTAGTCAACAATTCATTGATGTTGGTTACAGCTTTAAATACCAAAATTGGCTATTATAAATCAGCTGAAATCGCTCAAACGGCACACAAAAACGGAACTACTTTAAAAATGGAAGCCGTTCGTTTGGGTTATGTAACCGCCGAAGATTTTGAAGCTTGGGTAAAACCTGAGGATATGGTGGGAAGTTTGAAATAATTATGAATTAATCAATTATAAATTAAAACCTGCAATGTGATGTTGCAGGTTTTTTTTTGTGGGCAAATCTATAAAATTATCAAAATTGTCTTCCATAATTTTGTCATTCCGACGAAGGAGGAATCTCATTAGTTGCTCTCGTATGTTGAGATTCCTCCTTCGTCGAACACCCGATGTGCGTAGTCTCCCGACTTCGTACCCACTTCTACATACCGTTACAACTTTATCAAATTATTTTATGATTGGTATTTGATAGCTGTGTTAGTTACCTTTTGGAAAAGTTATGAAGTCGGGAGACTTCGCACAGCAAAGCCGACTTTTAAGAACGTTCGGTTTTTTTTAAGGAATACTTCGTAGAGCTGGCTCAAAAAACAAATATCTGGAAATAATTCAGTTTTTTAATAACTATAATTTATTTTTGAGTCAAGACTCCTATTATTACCCCAAAATTACCATCGGTTTGTAACCATTGTTTCTCAGGCAAATAAGTTCGAGAAACATAACCATCAAGATATAAAGCATTTTTGCATCCTAAATCTTTAAAATATTTTGCGAAATCATAAAAATTAATTTGTTCTTTTGACATAGCAAAAATCACCCTGTTATTTGGCAAAATACCCACACCGTTTCTTATGTTTAAGCTAATTGCTCCTTCTTTAAATGAAGAAGGAATTTTACCATCAATTACTAACATAGGTCCCGATTGTATTGCATATTTAATTTTGTTAATAATATTAAAATCATTTGTTTTACAAATTTTTGCATTGTTGTCGGTTGTAATATAAAAGACCCCGTTTGGTTTTATATAAAAATTCCCGTTACCTGAACGTGTATTTAACTTAGATATTTTTTTTTGATTCTGTACAAAAAGACCCAATGGCGAGTAATTTTCCATATACATCCCACCATTCATAGCAAATGCCAATTTTTTATGCTTACTTTCAAGCCATAATTTCAAGTTTAAAATACTATTAAATAACTTGCCGCTGTCATCTTTCCAATATAACTCAACGTTTTGGATTTTTGTGTCTACTATATAACTCAATATTTTATCGTTAACTGAAACTTTATCGGACTTAAAACTCACTAATCCAATTGTAGTAAATAAGATAAGTGCTATAAGGCAAATAAATAGGATGAATTTCTTTTTTAACATAATTATATATTTTTATTATACAATAACATATTACTCTGTTAGTTGCTCATATTATGAGATTACTTCGCCAGTTCGCTTTGCTCGTGTCCTCGTTCCTCGGAATGACAAGTGGAAGAGAAGTTTGAACACTATAAATCTCTATTTCAAAAGCAATTCATACACCTGATTAGCGATTTCGATTTCTTCATTGGTAGGAATAACCAAAATCTTGGTTTTCGATTGGGGAGCATTGATTTCCCTGATTTCTTTGGAACGCATATCATTTTTGGATTCATCCAATTCAATCCCAAAATACTCCATATCAGTACAAACTAATTTTCGAATATAAGAAGAATTCTCTCCAATTCCGGCTGTGAAAACAATCGCATCCAAACCGTTTAAAGCTGCTGCATAAGAACCAATATATTTCTTGATTCGGTACGCATTCATTGCCAAAGCTAGTTGACAATCTGTATTTCCTTTTGCGGCATTCGATTCAATATCTCTCAAATCACTAAAGCCTGTTAGCCCAAGCATTCCGCTTTGTTTATTCAACATCGTACTCACTGCATCAAGCGAATAACCCAAAGTATTGACCAAATAAAAGATCACCGATTGGTCAATATCACCGCTTCGAGTTCCCATAATCAAGCCATTCATTGGTCCAAAACCAAGTGTGGTATCAATACTTTTTCCGTCTTTTATGGCGGTCATACTGCAACCATTGCCTAAATGTATGCTGATAATTTTGGAACTATTTTGCAAATACTTAATGGCTTTTTCTGAAACATACTTGTGACTTGTTCCGTGAAAACCGTAAACCCGAATTTTATTTTCGGTTAAAAGATAATTAGGAACTGCATATTTATAGGCCACAACAGGCATCGTTTGGTGAAAAGCCGTATCAAAAACAGCCACTTGTTTAGCCGTTTCAAAAATTGCCGATGCTACATTTATTCCTTCTAAATTCGCAGGATTGTGCAAAGGTGCCAACTCAAAAAGTTGTTTGATCTTGTCCTTCACTTCTTTGTTAATAATGGTAGTATGCGTAAAATTACTTCCGCCGTGAACTACACGATGACCAACAGCATTGATTTCCTGGGTACTTTTTATCACGCCCACTTTTTCGTCCATCAACAAATAGGCTATTTTTTCCAGACCCATTTTATGATTGGGAATGGGTAATGATTCCTCAATTTTATTCGAATTGGTTTCATAACTTAAATTGGAAGTCTCCAACCCTATTCTGTCAATCATCCCGGAACAAATAACTTCGGCGGTTGGCATTGCAATTAATTGGTATTTTATGGAAGAACTCCCTGAGTTTATTATTAGTATTTTCATTTTATTGTTTTTTTCCTCACCCCGAACCTCTCCGAAGGAGAGGGAGACTGGATGGATATACATTCTGCTTCTTTTTCTTTTAATTTTCCAATCTGAAATCTGCAATCTAAAATCCCTGCGCCTGAATGGCGGTAATCACAACCGTGTTGATAATGTCGTCAACGGTACAGCCTCGGCTTAAATCGTTGACCGGTTTGTTTAGTCCTTGCAACATTGGACCGATTGCCAATGCGCCAGTTTCTCTTTGGACTGCTTTATAGGTGTTGTTTCCCGTGTTTAAATCAGGGAAAATCAAGACGCTGGCGTGTCCTGCCACTTCTGAATTGGGCATTTTACTTTGGCCTACTTCTGGATCGACGGCAGCATCATATTGAATAGGTCCTTCGATTTTTAAATCGGGACGTTTTTTCCTAACAATTTCGGTTGCGGCTCTCACTTTATCTACCTCATCCCCTTTTCCGGAGGAACCGGAGGAATAGGAAAGCATCGCAATTTTTGGTTCAATTCCGAAAGCCAAACTGGAATCGGCTGATGAAATAGCAATTTCTGCCAATTGTTCCGAAGTAGGATTTGGATTGATGGCACAATCGCCAAAAATTGAAACCCGATCTTCTAAACACATAAAAAATATGGAGGAAACCACGGAAGAACTAGGTTTGGTTTTAATGAATTGTAAGGCTGGTAAAATAGTATGCTGAGTTGTGTGTGCTGCACCAGAAACCATACCGTCAGCATCGCCTTTATAGACCATCATCGTGCCAAAATAAGAACCATCTTCCATCAAATCCCTAGCGATTTCCATCGTCATTTTCTTTTCTTTTCGCAACTCATAATAGGTCTTAACGTAATCATCATAATGCTCCGATTTTATTGGATTGATGATATGAACTTTAGTAAAATCAAAAGTCAAACCTAACTCTGCCACTTTATTTTCGATTTGTTTTTTAACGCCAATGATAGAAATATCGACCACATCCATTGCCAACAATCGGGCAGCGGCAATGATGATTCTGTCATCATTTCCTTCAGGCAGAACAATATGTTTACGATGTTTTTTGGCTCGTTTAACCAAGTTGTATTGAAACATTTTTGGCGTCATTCCTTCGGCTTCAAACTTGATAAACTTTTCAGTCAAACTATCTAAATCTACGTATCTTTCGAAAGTATCAATAGATGTTTGAATCTTTTGTTTATTATTGGCATAAATTTTAGGTTTTATATCGCCAATTTTATTGGAAATCATATACGTTCCTCCTTCAACCGCAATGATTGGAACGACTGTCGAAAGTCCTTCAATCAGTTTTAGAATACTGTCTTCTGGAACAATGTTACCCGTCAAAACTATTCCTGAAATCGAAGGATAATTCACAGATTCATTGGCTTGCAAAGCACCTAGAATAATGTCGGCTCTATCTCCAGGTGTTATGACAAGTGCATTTTCTTTTAAATTCAGCAAATAATTCCGCAATTGCATCGCTCCAATACTAAAGCTCCCAATTTGATTGTTGAGAAATGCTGCACCAAATAAAACTTTCGCATCCAAAGCCTTAACAATTTCTTGAATCGTTGGATTGTTTAAACTCGAAATAATCGGAATAACATTTACCAAAACCGTTTCAGGCAAGCTTTTTTTCAAACTTTCGGTTACCAAGTCAATGTTTTCGGGCTGAACTTTATTGGCAATTACTGCCAAGACTTCCACCTCTTTTACCTTGAAGGAATCATAAGCCAGATAAAGGCTGTCGACTAATTCTTCGAGTGTTTTTCCAACGCCGGAACCCACAATAATAGTTGGAATCCCCAAGTTTTTGGCAATTAAAACATTCATATCTAATTCAATAACCGTACCTTCACCCGTAAAACTGGTTCCTTCGACCAAAACAAAATCAAATCGTTCTTCGAGTCGTTTGTATTTTTCAATAATTAAATCGATTACTTCCCCTAGTTTCCCTTTGTTCTTTTTCTTGATTAATTTGCTTTTGGTTATTGCGTATGCATCCTGAAATGCGATGTCTAAACCAAAATGATTGATTACGGTTTCGATGTGATTATCTAGTTTTCCTTCCTCAAAATCTTCCACAATAGGTCTAAAATAACCCACTTTGGCTGTTTTGCCTATAAGCATGCTCATCAATCCCAAAGTAATAATCGATTTACCGCTATTTTCCTCGCTTGTTGCGATGTATATGGCCTTGTTCATTATTTATATTGTTAAATTTATTTATCTTTCTAATGCTAATACTTTATGAAGCAAAATTAAGGAAATCTATTATAAAGAATAGTGACATTTATCATTTGATGGATAATAAAATATGAAAAATTGTAGTTTTAGTCCACTTTAATAAAATTTCAAAACGGATGTTACAAAACAAACCCGACAGGTTTTTAGAACCTGTCGGGTTTAACAAAAAAACCGAGTCATTTCTGACTCGGTTTCTCTTATTTAGACCCCGCAAAAAATCGGGATTAGCGATTCGCACAATTTTTTTTATAAAAAAATTGGTTCTCTGCTTATTTTACTTCTTCGAATTCAACGTCTTCAACATTGTCTCCTTGAGCTTCCCCTTGTGGTTGAGCTTCTTGTTGACCACCTTGAGCTTGTTCTCCTTGAGCATACATTGCTTCAGTAGCTGTTTTCCAAGCTGCATTGATTTTGTCAAGAGCGATTTGGATAGCATCAACATCTTGAGATTGGTGTGCCATTCTCAATTCATTCAAAGCATATTCGATAGCCACTTTGTTGTCGTCTGTCAATTTCGCTCCAAGTTCTTTCAATTGAGATTCAGTTTGGAAAATCATTCCATCTGCTTCGTTCAATTTTTCAGCTCTTGCTCTTGCTATTTTATCAGCATCTGCATTTGCTTCAGCATCTTTTTTCATTCTTTCGATTTCATCCGCTGTCAATCCAGAAGAAGCTTCGATACGAATATCGTGAGATTTTCCAGTTCCTTTGTCGGTTGCAGAAACTTTGATAATACCATTGGCATCAATATCAAAAGTTACTTCAATTTGTGGAACACCTCTTGGCGCTGGTGGAATACCATCTAAATGGAAACGACCAATTGTTTTGTTGTCAGCAGCCATTGCTCTAGCTCCTTGCAATACGTGGATTTCAACTGTTGGTTGAGAATCTGCAGCAGTAGAGAATACTTGCGATTTCTTGGTTGGAATAGTTGTATTAGACTCGATTAATGTAGTCATTACGCCACCCATAGTTTCGATACCTAAAGATAAAGGGGTAACGTCAAGTAACAATACATCTTTTACATCTCCAGAAAGAACTCCACCTTGAATAGCTGCTCCAATTGCAACAACTTCATCAGGGTTAACTCCTTTAGACGCTTTTTTACCAAAGAATTTCTCCACTTCGTCAACAATTCTTGGCATACGAGTAGAACCACCAACTAAAATTATTTCGTCAATATCTGAAGTTGATAAACCTGCATCTTTCAAGGCTTTAGCAACTGGTGCCATAGAACGTTTTACTAATGAATCAGTCAATTTTTCAAATTGAGCTCTAGTTAATTTTTTAACTAAGTGTTTTGGTCCTGAAGCTGTCGCAGTTACATAAGGCAGGTTGATTTCAGTTTCTGAAGAAGAAGACAATTCAATTTTTGCTTTTTCAGCAGCTTCTTTCAAACGTTGCAAAGACATTGGATCTAAACGCAAATCAATACCTTCTTCAGTTAAAAATTCAGCAGCTAACCAGTCAATAATTTCGTGATCAAAATCATCTCCACCAAGGTGAGTATCTCCATTTGTAGACAATACTTCGAAAACTCCGTCTCCTAATTCAAGAACAGAAATATCAAATGTACCTCCACCTAAATCGTAAACAGCAATTTTTTGATCTTTCCCTTTTTTATCTAAACCATAAGCCAAAGCAGCAGCTGTAGGTTCGTTGATAATACGCATTACTTTAAGACCTGCAATTTCACCAGCTTCTTTTGTAGCTTGACGTTGTGCATCATTAAAGTAAGCAGGAACAGTAATAACTGCTTCAGTAACTGTTTGACCTAAATAGTCTTCAGCAGTTTTTTTCATTTTTTGAAGAGTCATAGCTGACAATTCTTGAGCAGAATACAAACGACCATCAATATCCACACGTGGTGTATTGTTGTCGCCTTTTACTACTTTGTATGAAACTCTTTTTGCTTCAGCTGAAACTTCAGAAAAAGAATGCCCCATGAAACGTTTAATTGAAGCAATAGTCTTAGTTGGATTAGTTACCGCTTGTCTCTTAGCAGGATCCCCTACTTTAATTTCTCCACCTTCAACAAAAGCGATGATAGATGGTGTTGTTCTTTTTCCTTCTGCATTAGGAATAACAACTGCTTCATTACCTTCCATTACAGAAACACAAGAGTTTGT
>CAIOTL010000126.1 GCA_903861155.1 uncultured Bacteroidota bacterium | reverse complement strand
TTATCAATATACATCTCTCGAGCGATCCTTCGTATTATTTTATTTTCATTGTCCGCAATCGAGTTTATCTTTCCACCAATCGACTCAGAAACAATCTTCAAATAATTATCAGAATGAACAGAATCGCATTTCACGCAATCGGGGTGTTTCTCCTTGAACAAATAAAAATTTCGACAATTGCGAAAGGTTATATCTTTTATAGTTTTTCGCAACCTTGTATTATCATTCTCTTCCTTGGTCCATATATCATTTTCTTTTATGTATATAATTTCACGTTTTGAATCAGCACAATGAATCGGTCTTGAATAAACATCCATTGCTTTTAGTTTGCTTATAATTATATTTGAAATACCTTCAACATATCCCAACTTTCCAACATTCTCCAAATCCATTAAATCCAATTGAATGGAACTCATGAATTCTGATAAATTAAATGCATTTTTACATTTTTCATTCAAGAAAAACTGCAGGTTAAATGATGTCCGATTATTTGAATTTATATTGTTGGTATTATTAACAACAACGTTCGAAAGCGAATTTATCATATTTTTGTTCTGCTCAATAATCATCTCCTTGAATTCATTATTCTGCTGTAATAAGAGGTCAATAAGATCGTTATTTTTCATGTGAATATTTGTATTGACAGAACAAACCTTTTTATGTTTAGCTAAGCCGGTTCTGAATTTATATGAATTTCCGCACACGCAAGTTAGTGAGGAATCTGTTTGCCGTTTTTTTACGGCGTTGTGTTTTTTGGACAATAAATGACGTTCCCAGTCACTATTTTGACTGCATTTAAAGTCACATGTTTCACAAAAAAAATTTGGCTTATTTTTTTCGCCGTAAATTTTTGTATCCATTTTACGGCGTTTTTGAGTCAGTAACGTTTTCGTTTTCGTTTTTTCATTATTGTTGCTTGATATGTCGTAACAGATATTTTCGTCTGTAAAAAGTGCCGTAAAATGTGTATCCATTTTGTACTCTAATTACACATTTTTTTTATGTCTAATTCCTTTTTTTTCAGAATTGATTTTCCAAAAAAAAAGTTATGCTCACAAAATGAAAATTTTCCAAAAAGTTTTGTGACCTTAATTTTTTTCTCAGTAACAAATGTTAAAAAATTGCCAAGACTATTCTCGAAAAAAAAAAAATGGACAAATATTTGTCCATTTTTTCAAAAAGTCGAAAACACTTTTGAAAAACGTCAATTATTTGATATCTCTCATATTATTGGATGGCCGACCATTTGTTACCATAATATTAAATATACGAAGTGTTTTGTTACGTATTATAGTATAAAATACAAAAATACACTATAAATAATCGACAATTTTGTGAAAACCAACAAAAAATTGAAATCCTTTTTTGGTTCTATTGTAAATCACTTAGTGTAAAAACACAATAACAACAAGCAACCAACATGTCTTCTGTCAGTCTCTTTATCCCCTTTGCTCTTGTAAACCACACGGCTGAGTTTATTAAGTACGTAATCGAAAACAAGGCTCGTCTCGGAAAGGTCGCCCAGGTCGACGTGGTAACCAAGATGAACTCCACCAGGAACAAGTACAACATAGCATACGTTTACTTCGATAGGTGGAATGACGACGAACCCACAAAGAAGTTCCTGGCTGATCTGAAGTCGTCGAAGAAGCCTATCATTAGGTTTGAGAAAGATTCTGGTTATCCGTTGTACCCGACATACTGGAATGTCGTCGAGAACATTCTTGTTGATCAGAGGAAGATTATGACTATTCCCATCGAATCGCAGGAAGAGTTCCCTCTACTAGGTAGCCCGCCGCGCAAGGTGAGGTTTGATAATATTACAACTCCGCCGCGAGCTCTTTCAAATGCTCCTCACCCGCACGCTCCCCGCAAGGTAAAGGTTTCTAGTTGTATTAGAAATATCAACAACGAGCAATTGGTTAGTGAAATTGATCAGGAACATGATAATGAGAATGATGCCACTATGAATCTAGTTGACACTGGATATGTGAGTCAGCTCGAGGAGGAGAATAAGAGACTTCGCAAATATGTTGAGAGCGTTGAGAGTGAAAAGAATATGATGCAGCAAGAGATTGATCGTCTCAGCAAG
>CAIOTL010000125.1 GCA_903861155.1 uncultured Bacteroidota bacterium | reverse complement strand
AATTCTTTCGTAAGATTCGAAATCTGAATTTTAAACATCCCTTTTTCAGAAATCCATTTCAATTCGTTGTTGACAAATTGCAGGTCTTTTTGATTTAAAATAAAAGTTACTGTTTTAGATTCATGAGGTTTTAAAATTATTTTTTCGAATCTTTTTAATGCCTTAACTTCAGGGGTAATACTTGCATAAATATCTGATAAATATAGTAAAATCGATTCTTTTCCACTTACTTTCCCTGTGTTCGTAATAGTTACCGAAACTGTTAATAGGTCTGTATTATTTACTTCAGTTTTATCTAATTTTAAATTTGAATAACTAAAAGTAGTGTAGGATAATCCAGTGCCAAATTCAAATTGTGGGGAATAACTTTTTTCATACTTTGCATCATTGTTCTGTTCTTCATCGCCCAAACTTTCTGTGTATTTTCTATTGTATTTTTCAAATGAATTTGGATATTTGGGGTAATTATATGGTAATTTCCCGCTAGGATTCACATCCCCATAAAGAATATCAACTAAGGCACGTGCTCCTTCATTTCCGGGTAAATAACATTGGATTACAGCGCTCATTTTATCTTCGAAATTGCTTATTAATCTTGGTCTTCCTTCGTTTAAAACCAAAATAATAGGCTTGTTGAGTTTCGTCATAGCCAAAGCTAATTTTATTTGAGAGGCGCTTAAATACAAATCGCTAATATCTCCTGGTGTTTCTGTATAGTTTTTTTCGCCAAGACATAAGACAATTTTCGATGCGTCTTTGGCTAAAACTATTGCTTTTTGAATTTCTGCATCGTCTTCAATGGCAAGATCGGCTCCTTTTGTATAAAGTACATTTTCTTTCCCTACTTTGTTTTGCAAAGCTTTGAGAATGGTGAATTTATCAGCCGCATAAATATCTGAATTTTCACCTTGCCAATTATAAGACCAACCACCATTTAAGTTTTTCATACTATTGGCAGTTGGACCCGTTACCAAGATTTTATCCGCTTTATTTAAGGGTAAAACAGTATTATTATTCTTCAATAAAGTAATGGATTCTGCGGCAGCATTATAAGCAACTTCGATAAATTCTTTGGAACCAAATTTTGGATAATCTGTCAAATTGGCTACAGTGTTCTGAAATAAATTTAGTTCAAATTTCATTTTTAAAATTCTAGTAACGGCATCATCGATTCTAGACATTGGCACTTCACCTGTAGCAACTAAATCTAACAAATCACTATAAAAGCTATAATTTCCAGGAACCATACTCATGTCAATTCCTGCATTTACAGCAATTCGAACCGCATCTCGATTGGTTTCAGCCACTTTATGCCTGGTATGCAAATAAATAATATCCTGCCAATCAGTAACAACAACGCCTTGAAAGCCCAATTCGTTTTTCAAAACATCAGTAATTAAATATTTGCTTGCATGCACTGGCGTTCCATTGATTTCGCCTGAACTAATCATCACACTTTTGGCTCCAGCCTTAATTGCAGCTTGATAAATAGTCAAATCATACTGACGTAAAACGCGTTCTGGAATAATACTTGGCGTTCTATCTTTGCCTGTTGTTGTACTTCCATAGCCAATAAAATGTTTCATACAAGAAGCCACATTGTATTTAGATCCAATATCATTTCCTTGAAAACCCTCAACAAAAGAGGTTCCCATTTGAGAAGATAAATAAGCATCTTCGCCAAAGGATTCCCACATTCTAGACCATGATGGGTTTCTTGGCAAGTCTAAGTCGGGAGAAAAAACCCAAGGAATTGAAGAAGCTCTAGTTTCATAAGCCGAAATTTCGGCCTCTCTTTTTGCGATTGCTGTATTAAAAGTCGCTGCAATTCCTATTTGTTGTGGAAACAAGGTTGCACCAGCGGTATAACTCGAACAATGAATAGCATCAATACCGTATAAAATAGGGGTTTTAAGTCTGGTTTTATTGGTTTCATTACTTATTGATTTGAGAACAGCATTCCATTGTTTAATAGTTTGTGCACCAGGATTTGGCACGTTCAATATGGATCCGATATGATAATTCTGGATAGCTTCTTTTAATTTCGCCACATCAAATACTCCAGGTTTTCCTTTTTCTTCAAAATTGGTAACCGTAATTTGGGTCATTTGTCCAATTTTCTCTTCGATAGTCATTTTAGATAGTAATTCGGAGACTTGTTTATCTAATGCTTCTTGTGAAATCTTGGTGTTTTGACTCAAAGAAATAGTGGAATTAACCAGTAAAATAAGGAAAGAAAAAAATATTTTCATTTTATT
>CAIOTL010000124.1 GCA_903861155.1 uncultured Bacteroidota bacterium | reverse complement strand
GCCGAGATTACGCACAAAAGAAGATTATCTGCACTTGGACCTGGTGGACTTTCTCGTGAAAGAGCAGGTTTTGAGGTTCGTGACGTTCACTATACGCACTATGGTCGTTTATGTCCGATTGAAACTCCTGAGGGACCCAACATTGGTTTGATATCTTCTCTGGGTGTTTATGCTAAAGTAAACGGAATGGGTTTCATCGAAACACCTTACCGTAAAGTAACTAAAGGAGTGGTAGATTTAGTTTCTACTCCTGTTTACTTGAGCGCAGAGGAAGAAGAAGGAATGATGATTTCTCAGGCCAATATTGAAATGGATGCTACAGGAAAAATTCTTGCTGACAATGTAATTGCACGTCAAGAAGGTGATTTCCCAGTAATTGATCCGTCAAAAGTAGATTATGCCGATGTTGCACCCAATCAAATCGCTTCGATTTCTGCTTCATTAATTCCTTTCTTGGAACATGATGATGCGAATAGAGCCTTGATGGGATCTAACATGATGCGTCAAGCCGTACCATTAATACGTCCGGAAGCGCCAATTGTTGGAACTGGATTAGAGCGTCAAGTAGCTTCAGATTCTAGAGTATTGATTAATGCTGAAGGAGATGGAACTGTAGAATATGTAGATGCCAATATCATCACCATCAAATACGATCGTTCTGAGGAAGAAAGAATGGTAAGTTTTGAAGAAGATGAAAAAACATACAATCTAATTAAATTTAGAAAAACCAATCAAGGAACCAGTATCAACCTGAAACCTATCGTAAGAAGAGGGGACAGAGTGACACTTGGACAAGTATTGTCAGAAGGATATGCTACTCAAAATGGAGAATTAGCTTTAGGTCGTAACCTAAAAGTTGCATTTATGCCATGGAAAGGGTACAACTTCGAGGATGCGATTGTGATTTCTGAAAAAGTGGTTCGTGACGATATTTTTACCTCAATTCACGTGGATGATTATTCATTGGAAGTGAGAGATACGAAATTAGGTAACGAAGAATTAACGAACGATATTCCGAACGTTTCTGAAGAAGCTACTAAAGACTTGGATGAAAATGGTATGATTCGAATTGGTGCCGAAGTTAAACCTGGCGACATTCTTATCGGTAAAATTACTCCAAAAGGAGAATCAGATCCTACTCCGGAAGAGAAATTGCTTCGTGCCATCTTTGGGGATAAAGCAGGTGACGTGAAAGATGCTTCATTGAAAGCTTCTCCTTCTTTACATGGTGTAGTTTTAGACAAAAAATTGTTCGCAAGAGCCGTAAAAGACAAACGCAAACGTACTCAAGATAAAGATGCTTTAGGCGCTTTGGAAATAGAATTCGAAACTAAATTTGTTGAATTGAAAGACAAATTAGTAGAGAAACTTTTCTTGATTGTTAATGGTAAAACATCTCAAGGTGTAATGAATGATTTGGGTGAAGAAGTTTTACCAAAAGGTAAAAAATACACCCAAAAAATGCTTTATGCTGTTGAAGATTTTGCTCACTTAAGCAAAGGACAATGGGTTGCTGATGACACAACGAATACTATGGTGAATGATTTGATTCATAACTATAAAATTAAGTTGAACGATTTGCAAGGAGCATTGCGTAGAGAGAAATTCACGATTACCGTTGGGGATGAATTACCAGCAGGAATTTTGAAATTAGCGAAAGTATATGTTGCCAAAAAACGTAAACTGAAAGTTGGGGATAAAATGGCGGGACGTCACGGTAACAAAGGTATTGTTGCTCGTATCGTTCGTCACGAAGATATGCCTTTCCTTGAAGACGGAACACCAGTTGATATTGTGTTGAACCCACTTGGAGTACCTTCACGTATGAACATTGGTCAAATTTATGAAACTGTTTTAGGTTGGGCTGGACAGAATTTGGGTAGAAAATTTGCTACTCCAATTTTTGATGGTGCTTCTCTAGACCAAATCAACGAATTGACTGACGAAGCTGGGATTCCACGTTTCGGACATACCTATCTTTATGATGGAGGAACTGGAGAACGTTTCCACCAGGCTGCAACAGTTGGAGTAATCTATATGTTGAAACTGGGTCACATGGTTGACGATAAAATGCACGCACGTTCAATAGGACCATACTCATTAATTACACAACAACCATTGGGTGGTAAAGCTCAATTTGGAGGTCAGCGTTTTGGAGAGATGGAGGTTTGGGCACTTGAAGCTTATGGAGCATCAAGTACACTTCGTGAAATATTGACCGTGAAATCGGATGACGTTATTGGTAGAGCTAAAACTTACGAAGCAATCGTTAAGGGAGAGTCTATGCCAGAACCAGGATTACCTGAATCATTCAATGTATTAATGCATGAATTGAAAGGTCTTGGACTTGACATTCGTTTAGAAGAATAAATACAGTTTTCAGTCTCAGTATTCAGTGCAAACTGTAAGCTGAGACTGATACTTTTTAAAGGAGTTTTTAGGATTTAGACCCGTAACCCGTTCCGATTTTTTATATAAACTATATAATTAGCACTTCAAAAATTTTGTTTGAAGTTTAGAGAAGTAATCCGAGGAGGTGATTGAGACGCAACATAGCTTCGTCCTTTCAAAATCAATTTTTTAATTGCAAATAAATCAATAGTAAAAACTATGATGAATACTAGAAATAACAACAATAAAGATAAGAATCCTGTAAAAAGATTCAACAAAATTTCGATAGGACTAGCTTCTCCTGAATCTATCTTGAAAGAATCAAGAGGTGAAGTATTAAAGCCAGAAACTATCAATTACAGAACACACAAACCAGAACGTGATGGTCTTTTCTGCGAACGTATTTTTGGACCCGTAAAAGATTTCGAATGTGCTTGTGGTAAATACAAAAGAATCCGTTACAAAGGAATCATCTGCGACCGTTGTGGGGTAGAAGTTACCGAGAAAAAAGTACGTAGAGACAGAGTGGGGCACATTAATCTTGTGGTTCCTGTTGCCCATATCTGGTATTTCCGTTCGCTTCCAAATAAAATTGGATACATATTAGGTCTTCCGTCCAAGAAATTGGATATGATTATCTATTACGAAAGATACGTGGTAATTCAAGCTGGTATTGCCAAAACTCCTGAAGGAGAACCAGTACAAAGATTAGACTTTTTGACAGAAGAAGAATATTTAAACGTTTTAGAAACGCTTCCTGCCGACAATCAATATCTTGACGATTTTGATCCAAATAAATTTGTTGCCAAAATGGGAGCGGAGTGTATTATGGATTTGTTGGCTCGTATCGACTTAGATGCT
This sequence comes from uncultured Bacteroidota bacterium, assembly GCA_903861155.1. Lineage (GTDB taxonomy): Bacteria > Bacteroidota > Bacteroidia > Flavobacteriales > Flavobacteriaceae > Flavobacterium. The sequence goes on along the minus strand of CAIOTL010000124.1, from coordinate 25,853 downwards.
TTGTCCTATGACTTGCGTCACTCTGCGAACAACGAAACGTCTAAACAACGTAAAACAGAAGCCTTAAAAAGATTGATTGTAGTGGAATCTTTCCGTGAGTCTAACTTGAACCGCGAAAACCGTCCAGAATGGATGATTATGAAAGTGGTACCTGTTATTCCGCCAGAATTACGTCCTCTTGTGCCTCTTGATGGTGGTCGTTTTGCGACTTCAGATTTAAATGATTTATACCGTCGTGTCATCATCCGTAACAACCGTTTGAAAAGATTAATGGAGATTAAAGCTCCAGAAGTTATCTTGAGAAACGAAAAACGTATGTTGCAAGAATCAGTAGATTCACTTTTTGATAATACAAGAAAAGCATCCGCTGTAAAAACAGAATCCAACAGACCCTTGAAATCACTTTCGGATTCCCTTAAAGGAAAACAAGGTCGTTTCCGTCAAAACTTATTGGGTAAACGTGTGGATTATTCTGCTCGTTCGGTAATTGTTGTTGGTCCTGAATTGAAATTGTTCGAATGCGGTATCCCAAAAGATATGGCAGCCGAATTGTACAAACCTTTCGTTATTCGTAAATTGATAGAAAGAGGGATTGTAAAAACGGTTAAATCAGCTAAGAAAATAATTGACAAAAAAGAGCCTGTAGTTTGGGATATCCTTGAAAATGTTATCAAAGGTCACCCAATATTACTGAATCGTGCTCCTACTTTGCACCGTTTAGGTATTCAAGCATTCCAACCCAAATTAATTGAAGGAAAAGCAATCCAATTGCACCCTTTGGTTTGTACTGCATTTAATGCGGATTTTGATGGGGATCAAATGGCAGTTCACTTACCGCTGGGACCAGAAGCTATTTTAGAAGCTCAATTATTAATGTTGGCTTCTCATAATATCTTGAATCCTGCCAATGGTGCGCCAATCACAGTACCTTCTCAAGACATGGTTTTAGGTCTATATTATATGACCAAAGAGCGTTTGTCTAATCCAGAACACAAGATTTTAGGCGAAGGCTTAACTTTTTATTCTGCTGAAGAAACTAACATTGCTTTGAACGAAGGTCGTTTAGAATTGAATGCTAGAGTGAAAATTCGTGCCAAAGATTTTAATGAAGCGGGAGATTTAGTATATAAAATCATTCAAACTACTGCCGGTCGTGTATTGTTTAATGAAGTAGTTCCAGAAGCTGCGGGTTATATCAATGATGTATTGACCAAGAAAAACTTGAGAGACATTATCGGACACGTTTTGAGTGTGACCAATGTGCCTACAACTGCTGAATTCTTGGATAACATGAAAAATATGGGTTACAAATTTGCCTTCAAAGGTGGATTGTCATTCTCATTGGGAGATATTAGAATCCCAGATGAAAAACCAAAATTAATTGCAGATGCCAGAGAGCAAGTGGAAGCTATTTCTGTAAATTATAATATGGGTCTTATCACCAATAACGAACGTTACAACCAAGTTATTGACGTGTGGACTTCAACAAATGCACAGCTTACGGAAACAGCAATGAAAAACATTAGAGAAGACCAACAAGGTTTCAACTCGGTGTATATGATGCTTGATTCTGGAGCGAGGGGTTCTAAAGAGCAAATTCGTCAGCTAACCGGTATGCGTGGTTTGATGGCTAAACCAAAAAAATCAACTGCTGGCGGTGGTGAAATTATTGAAAACCCGATTCTTTCCAACTTTAAGGAAGGTCTTTCGATCCTTGAGTATTTTATTTCTACTCACGGTGCTCGTAAAGGTCTTGCGGATACGGCTTTGAAAACGGCCGATGCAGGTTACCTAACAAGAAGATTGCACGATGTTTCGCAAGATGTAATTGTGAACACGGTAGATTGTGGTACTTTAAGAGGTGTTGAAGTTTCGGCATTGAAAAAGAACGAAGAAATCGTGGAAACTTTAGGCGAAAGAATCTTAGGACGTGTGGCATTGCAAGATGTCATCAATCCTTTGACAAACGAGCTAATCATTGGAGCTGGGGAACAAATTACCGAACACTATATGAAATTAATCGAGGCTTCACCACTTGAAAAATTAGAGGTTCGTTCTCCATTAACTTGTGAAGCGTTGAAAGGAATTTGTGCCAAATGTTACGGTAGAAACTTGGCAACAGGAAAAATGACCCAAAAAGGAGAAGCAGTGGGTGTAATTGCCGCTCAATCCATTGGAGAACCTGGAACACAGTTGACCTTGCGTACTTTCCACGTAGGTGGGGTTGCGGGAGGTATTTCTGAAGAATCTAGTATTGTTACACGATTTGGAGGTAAATTAGAAATCGAAGATTTGAAAACGGTTAAAGGCGAAGACAACGAAGGAAATGCAGTGGATATTGTAGTTTCACGTTCTACGGAGTTGAAATTAGTTGACGAAAAAACAGGGATCTTATTAAGTACCAACAACATTCCTTACGGTTCGAGCATCTTTGTTAAAGATGGTGAATCAGTAACTAAAGGAACTACCATTTGTAAATGGGACCCTTATAATGGAGTTATTGTTTCGGAATTCACGGGTAAAATTGCTTACGAAGATTTAGAGCAAGGACAATCCTTCATGGTTGAAATTGATGAGCAAACTGGTTTCCAAGAAAAAGTAATTTCTGAAGGTAGATCTAAAAAATTAATCCCAACTTTATTGGTTTACGGTAAAGACGGTGAATTGATTCGTTCCTATAACTTACCAGTGGGTGCCCACTTGATGGTTGAAAATGGGGAAAAAATTAAAGCAGGTAAAGTATTGGTTAAAATCCCACGTCGTTCTTCTAAATCGGGAGATATAACTGGAGGTTTACCAAGAATTACGGAGTTGCTTGAAGCTCGTAATCCTTCTAATCCAGCAGTCGTTTCTGAAATCGACGGGGTAGTTTCTTTTGGAAAAATCAAAAGAGGAAACCGTGAGATTGTTATCGAATCTAAATTTGGTGAGGTTAAGAAATACTTGGTTAAATTATCTAGTCAAATATTAGTACAAGAAAATGACTTTGTAAGAGCGGGTGTGCCATTATCTGATGGTGCAATTACTCCGGAAGATATTTTGAGAATTCAAGGTCCAGCTGCTGTTCAACAGTATTTGGTTAACGAAATTCAAGAAGTATACCGTTTGCAAGGGGTAAAAATAAACGACAAACACTTTGAGGTAGTAATACGTCAAATGATGCGTAAAGTAAGAGTTCAAGATCCTGGAGATACTTTATTCCTTGAAGAACAATTAATTCATACTAAAGATTTTATCGTTGAAAACGATAAATTATACGGAATGAAAGTAGTTGAAGACGCTGGAGATTCCAGTAGCTTGAAACCAGGTCAGATTATTTCTCCTCGTGAATTGCGTGATGAAAACTCACTATTGAAACGTTCTGATAAGAATCTTGTTGTGGCTCGTGATGTTATCACAGCAACTGCAACTCCTGTATTACAAGGGATCACAAGAGCATCACTTCAAACGAAATCATTTATCTCGGCTGCTTCTTTCCAAGAAACTACTAAGGTATTGAACGAAGCTGCTGTTGCAGGTAAAATCGATTACTTAGAAGGATTGAAAGAAAATGTAATTGTAGGTCATAGAATTCCTGCCGGAACTGGTATGAGAGAGTATGACAATACCATTGTAGGTTCGAACGAAGATTATAATGAAATGATGGCAAACAAAGAGGAATATATTTATTAATTCAAATATTCAAAAATTTTGAGATTCAAAGATTGTTTTTTTTAACAGTCTTTGAATTTTGGAATGATAAAATCTTTAAATATGAACAACCAACAAGAACAAATCAATATTGAGCTGGATGAAAAAACTGCAGAAGGAATCTATTCCAACTTGGCAATCATCAATCATTCTTCTTCTGAATTTGTATTGGATTTTGTAAGTATCATGCCAGGTATTCCTAAAGCCAAAGTAAAATCGAGAATTGTCTTGACTCCGCAACATGCCAAAAGGTTGTTGAAAGCTATTGGAGAAAATATTCACCGTTTTGAACTCGCTCATGGCGAAATAAAAGATGTGGAACAGCCTCCAATACCGCTCAATTTTGGCCCCCCGGGACAAGCATAATTAAAAAGAAAAGGCTCCAGCAATGGAGCCTTTTCTTTTTTACACCGCACGGCTTTTTGGTTAATACCCCGTTTTATGGGGCTTTCAATTCGTTCTTTTTTGTGTTTTAACGAGTATTGCGGTGCTTTATCGAAAATATTTTTTAGTAGAAAAGCTTTCGTCTAGTTTTGACCTCAGATAAGAGATATACCTCCTATCATACATAAAAAAACGGATATGAATAATTTTTCCAAAAAAGACGGTAACAAAAAAAGCAACATCATTTTTATGATCTTGGTTTTTGTTTTAATATCAAATGTTGCTGTTTTTGGTCAAACTACAATAAATAACAATACTGTTTTAAATCATATAATCGAAAAGAACACCGCTGATAACAATAATGATACAGTAGAAGCCACTTCAACTTCTTCTAATATGAATTTTGTACTTTGGTTTATGGGAACAAAACAAGATCCTAACGTCAAAATTTCACCAGCAGGTGAAAATACAAGAAGACAGTTTATATCTTCTGGATTGCAACCCAACCGATTGTTGATCAATGCTTTTTTGAAAAAAGCAGTAAACTTCGAGAGTGCTACAGCTTAAGTAATTCTTTTTTTAGAGTATACAAAAAGCGCCAATTCTTAAATTGGCGTTTTTTTTTGTATAAAAAAACGAAAATCGTAAAAAATATATTAAATATAACGAAACTTATTAACACTATCTCGTTTTCGTAATTGAATTTGGTAGGATCTATGTCGAAAGAATGATAATTTCAATATATTTGGCTCCTGCAAATTAACTAAGGCCACAATTGTTTTTCAAAATAAAAGGGATTATTTTTTTGCTGTATTTTTTTGTCTTTCATCCTTTTAAATGAAAAGTATTCAAACCTCTTCATTAAATTATTAACATTAAATGTATTTTATGAATAAAATTATTCTTCTTTTAAAAAAAAATATTTTAGTATCGATACTGTTGCTGTTTGCATTAAATAGTTATTCTCAAAACCAATGGAATGGTAGTAATGCTGTAGGTAATTTTAGTTATTGTGACAATTGGTATAGTAGTTCATGTCCTGGAGGATGGAATGGTACGACAGATCTTCTGTTTCAGTATAGAAATAATGCGTCTCAATTGTCTCTTTATTTTAACTTGGGTGGATGGAGAGATGTACAAAATTTTATTTTTAATAGCACATTCGGACAGTCTACTCCATTGACTGGTGATGGGAATGGTTTTAATATATATGGAAAATTAGAAAATAGCAGTTATTACAAACAATCTATTGGTGTCCCTACGTCTTTTAAAGGGGGTACGGTTGAAATTAATGCCGTCAACGCAGATATGGATATGAATTCTGTTATTTATAATAGTTCAAATAAGACAATCAATATTTATGGACCAAATTCAAAGCTTTTAACATTTAATAATTACATAGAAGGCACCACAGCAAGTATGAATATTAATCAATATTCTAAAGTTGCAATTGCTTATGATATGACAGGCAGAACACCTGCGGCTTTCGGTGGAGGTGTCAACATAAATACGGGAGAATTATGGATTAATTCTGGTGGAAAATTAAATGGTGGCACAATTAGTCTCGGGTCAAGTAGTGTTGTTTCCAAATTATATATCAATGCTACGGATGGTACACAAGTTGCCAATAATATTGTTATTAGAACTTTCGCTGGTTCAACACAAGTCGTAGGTAGTTTTAGTACATCTGGAACCAATGAATATACTGGTACAGTAACTTTAAATCAACCTGTTATATTCGAAACAGCTAGCGGGGGGACAACAAAGTTCACAGGTATTATTGGTGGTGCTGCTGGAAATAATGTTACTATTAATAATTTGACTGGTTCTGGAACAGCAACTATTGTTTATAACAGTGCAACAACAAACACTTATTCAGGGTCTACAACTATTAATAGCGGAGCAAATTTGAAGATAAGCACAGATCAAACACTTGGAGCAATTACATTAAGTTCTGGCGGTACATTAACTGTTGACGCTGGCAAAACTTTAACAATAACTGGTACTTATACAGGTGGAGGTACCATTATAAATAATGGAACTATAAAATTATCTGGAGCCGCTTCTCAAAGTTTTCCTGGTAATTCAACTACAATCTCTGCAATGAGTAATCTTACAATTACCAATTCTTCAACAACAGGTGTCACAATAGACAAAGCATTTTCAATTTCTGGCACTTTTTCTATTCCTTCGGGATTGGCAACCATGAGTCAAAGTATTACCGCAGCCAACCTTAGTCTTGGCGGTTTAGGTACGGCAAACGGAACTTGGGGTTTTACAGGTTCGGGTGCAACATTTATTAATACTACCTATTTTGCTTCAACTGGTATAGTAACGGTAACAAATGATACAAGAGCAACACCAACTTTAACCACAGCTCCAACGGCTACTGCAATTACTTATGGGCAAACATTGGCTTCCTCAACCTTAAGCGGCGGAGTGGCAAGTGTGGGAGGGGTTTTTGCTTTTACAACACCAAGTACTGTACCAAGTGCAGGAACGGCCAGTCAAGGAGTTACTTTTACTCCGACAAATACGGGTAATTATAAGACCTTTACCACCACAGCAAGTGTTACGGTAAATAAAGCTACACCAACAGCAACTTTATCGGTATCGAATTCACCGGCTACGTATACAGGCTCAGGTCAAGCTGCAACAGTAGGTATTTCTACCAGTTCAGTAGTAGGAGCTGTAAGTACAATTTCAACTGGAGGAGCTGCTACGCAAACAGCAGCAGGTACTTATGGAGTAACGGCTAGTTTTGTACCGACCGACAGTGCCAATTATAATACGCTAACCGGATTATCGGCAGGAAATTTTGTTATCAATAAAGCAACTTCAACAGTATCCGTAACAGGAATAACTAGTTTTACCTATAATGTTACAGCACAAGGGCCTTCTACTGCAACTGTAACAGGTTCAACAGGAGCTGTTACCTATAGTTATACAGGAGTTAGCCTAAGTTACGGACCAAGTGTAACATCACCAACTAACGTAGGAAGCTATACAGTTACTGCAACAGTAGCAGCAGATTCAAACTATAATGGAGCGAATTCTTCGGCAACTTCTTTTACTATTGGAGCAAGCACCTATATTCCTGATGTAAATTTTGAACAAGCATTAATTGGTTTATCCTTTGACAGTGGTCCAATAGATCATTATGTACTCACCAGTACTATAAGTGGTATTACTACTTTAGATATTTCCAATAAAAGTATTTCGAATTTAACAGGAATTGAAGCTTTTTCAAGTTTGCAATCTCTTATTTGTAGCAATAATTCCATTTCTAGCCTAAATGTGAATGGACTAACAAATTTAAATTATTTATTGTGTGACAATAATTCACTTACGAGTTTAAACGTATCCGGTTTGGTTCATTTGCAAACTTTAGGAATGATGGTGAATTCAGTCACAAGTTTAGACGTGAGTAACAATCCTAACTTGACTTATTTAGATTGTAGCAGTAATGCTATTACAAGCTTAAATGTAAGTGGGTTAACCCTTTTAAACCAGTTTTATTGCAGCAATAACTTGTTGTCTAATTTGAGTGTTAGAGGTTTGATCGGTTTGGTTAATTTTGAATGTACCACAAATCCTTCGCTAACCTGCATTCTTGTTGACGATGTGTCGGCTGCAAATACTGCCTCAATAACCATTGATCCTTCTCAGAGTCCGAACACATTCTGGGCAAAAGATTCTGGTGCTGTTTATTCCTATTGTAATTGCAGTTTAACTACTACTTGGAATGGAAGTACATGGGATCATGGAGCGCCAACAGCGGGTACTTATGCAGCCATTATTTCGGGAAATTATAATGTTGCTGCGAATATTTCAGCCTGTTCCTTGACGGTAAATAACAATGCAGTTGTTACCATTCCTTCAGGATTTAATGTCACATTAAATTCTCCATTAACGGTTGAAACTGGAAGCAGCTTTAGCTTAAGTAATAATGCCAATTTGATACAATCCACGAATGTTGCCAATAGTGGAAACATTGTCGTCAACCGCGACAGCAATCCCTTATACCGACTGGATTATACCCTATGGTCCTCGCCGGTGGCAAGCCAGAATTTATTGACCTTTTCGCCTTTGACAATTACAACAAGGTTTTACAATTATAACGCAGGTACAAACTTGTACAATGCAATAGCAAGTCCGTCAACAACGGCATTTGGTACTGGTACCGGTTATTTAATTCGTATGCCCAACACGGCTCCTGATTTTCCTACAACCTCTACATTCTCTGGAATATTTACAGGGGTGCCAAATACCGGAAATATTAGTCTTAGCGGTCTTAGCTCGAATGCCTACTATGCCGTTGGAAATCCCTATCCATCTACCCTAAATGCTGATTCATTCCTTTCTGGAAATGCGACTGATGGAACCTTGTATTTTTGGAGAAAAACAAATGCAGCTCTCGGAACAGCTTATGCCACCTATACCCTTGGTGGTAGTACAGGGACTTCGGCCGGAAATGGCGGAATTATTCCAAACGGAACAATACAGGTAGGTCAAGGATTTATAGTAAAAACAGGAATTTCTGCCACGGCCTTGAATTTTACCAATGCTATGCGTGTATCTTCTTCAAGTACGCAATTCTTCAAAACCAAGAATGTTGTCGAGAAAGATCGTATTTGGTTAAACCTGACCAATACAACTGGCGTTTTTAGTCAAATGTTAGTGGGCTATATGACTAACGCTACCCAAGGTGTCGATGCTGGAATTGATGGAATGTATATCAATGATAGTCCAATTGCTCTGACTTCCATTATTGGCAATGCCGAGTTTAGCATCCAATGCCGAGCACTTCCATTTGATCCTGCCGATACTGTTCCCTTAAGTTTTAAGACGGATGTTGCAGGCGATTATACGATTGCTATTGATCATTTTGATGGCCTATTTTCGGGAGCGCAAGACATTGTTCTACTAGACACCACCAATGGAATGGAGACTGATTTGAAAGCGGGTGCCTACACTTTTACAGCCCCGGCAGGTGCTACGAGTTCTAGGTTTTCATTGAAGTATCAAAAAACATTGGGAGTTAAAACTTCAATTTTTGACGAAAACAGTATTATCGTTTATAAAAGCAAGGGTGTTATTTACATCAATTCGGGGACAACGACAATGGATAATGTCAAAATATTTGATATTCAAGGAAGATTAATTGCCGAACAAAAAAAGGTAAAGGCGACTTCGACAATGCTCAAGGATTTGGGAGTTAATCATCAGGTTTTGATTGTTCAAATAACGTCTGAAGACAATAAAGTAGTGAGTAAAAAAATGGTTAATTAGAAATCCTGATGGGATAAAATTTAACAAAAACATAAACCATAAAGACATTGAAAATGAAAAAAAATATATTAAAATATTGGATAGTTATTTTTTGCTTGTGTTCTAATTTTGTATTGTTTGCACAACCAGGGACAGGAAATGATACCGGAAATTTAGAAGGTGGCGATACTCCAGCAGCACCCATTGACAATTATCTTTGGGTTTTAGCTCTGGTAGGCTTGATTTTTGTTTTTATGAAATTAAGAGCCATCGAAAACAAGAAAATCCAAGGTTAAAAATACTTTAGAACGGATTAATCCTCAATAAAAACCCCATTCCAAATCCTTGGAATGGGGTTTTTTGCGTTTTAAGAAAGTATTGGGTTTATTATGGTGAAAGATTTCAACACATTTTTATTTCTACTCCAATTCTGAGGTGAAAAACAGTTTCACGTTCGGGAATTTATTTTGTGTCATTTGAATCGTGAAATCCGAATCGGCAAGAAAAACCAATTGCTTGTACTTGTCGTGTGCTAAGAATTTTTGCTTGATTCTTCGAAATTCCCTGAATTCTTCACTTTTTGGGTCATTGGGTTTTACCCAACACGCCTTGTGAACGGGGAAGTTTTCGTAGGTACATTTGGCTCCATATTCGTGTTCCAATCGGTATTGGATTACTTCATATTGAAGAGCACCTACGGTTCCAATGATTTTTCTATTGTTCATTTCTAAAGTGAACAACTGCGCTACTCCTTCATCCATCAACTGGTCAATTCCCTTGTCGAGTTGTTTGGCCTTCATCGGGTCGGCATTATTAATATATCTGAAATGTTCCGGCGAGAAACTTGGAATTCCCTTGAAGCTCATTACCTCGCCTTCGGTCAGGGTGTCGCCAATCTTAAAATTGCCGGTGTCGTGCAATCCCACTATATCGCCAGGATAGGATATGTCAACGATTTCTTTTTTTTCGGCAAAAAAGGCATTTGGACTCGAGAATTTTAGATTCTTTTTCTGGCGAACGTGATAATAGGGTTTGTTTCTTTCAAAAGTTCCCGAAACGACTTTGATAAAAGCCAAACGGTCGCGGTGTTTTGGATCCATATTAGCGTGGATTTTAAAAACAAAACCGCTCATTTTTTCTTCCTTTGGGTCAACCAATCTCGTTTCGGAATCTTTGGCTCTTGGCGATGGCGCAATTTCGACAAAGCAATCCAGCAATTCGCGAACCCCAAAATTATTCAATGCTGAACCAAAAAACACGGGTTGCAGTATTCCGTCCAAGTAATCCTGACGGTCGAATTTTGGATAGACTTCATCAATCAGTTCCAATTCTTCGCGCAGTTTATCGGCAGGTTTTTCGCCAATAATTTTTTCTAATTCCGGATTTTTAACATCCGAAAAGGCGATAGTTTCCTCAATATTCTTGCGGCTGTCTCCACTAAACAGATTGATGTTTCCTTCCCATAAATTGTAGATTCCCTTGAAATCATAACCCATTCCTATTGGAAAACTCAATGGAGTTACGGTCAAGCCCAGTTTTTGTTCCACTTCGTCCATCAGGTCAAAAGCGTCTTTCCCTTCACGATCCAGTTTGTTGATGAAAACGATGATGGGAATTTTTCGCATTCGACAAACGGCTACCAATTTCTCTGTTTGTTCCTCGACTCCTTTGGCAACGTCAATCACGACAATGACGCTGTCGACTGCTGTCAAGGTTCTAAAAGTGTCCTCGGCAAAATCCTTGTGTCCTGGAGTATCGAGGATGTTTATTTTCTTGTCCTTGTAGATAAATGCCAAAACCGAGGTTGAGACCGAAATTCCTCTCTGGCGTTCAATTTCCATAAAATCACTCGTAGCCCCTTTTTTGATTTTATTGTTCTTTACCGCGCCTGCTTCCTGAATAGCACCTCCAAAAAGGAGTAGTTTCTCGGTAAGCGTTGTTTTTCCGGCATCGGGATGCGAAATAATCCCAAAAGTTCTTCTTCGCTGTATTTCTTCTAAAAAGCCCATATTTGTATCAATAGGTTGCAAAAGTACTATTTAAAAATGCGAATTCAAAAAAGGAAAAAATTTAGTAAAATTCGCATTGTCATTCGCCGTATTTGCACTTCCAAGTCGAGAAGAGTAGGTAAGTTGTTATTTTTAAATTATTATAACGTTTTCGTTAATAACATTCGACCTATTTAATAAACCATTTATCATGGAAATAATATCTTTGTAATTCGAAATTCAAAATTTATAATTTAAAATAGCAAAAATGAGTATTATTATCAAAATTCACGCAAGACAAATTTTCGATTCAAGAGGAAATCCTACTGTAGAAGTAGACGTAGTTACCGAAAACGGTGTTTTGGGTAGAGCAGCGGTTCCATCAGGAGCTTCAACTGGTAAATTTGAAGCAATGGAATTACGTGACGGTGGAAAAGCCTTTCTTGGAAGAGGAGTTTTAAAAGCGGTTGAAAATGTAAATACTAAAATTGCCGAAGAATTATTGGGAACATCAGTTTTCGAACAAAACTTGATTGATCAAACCATGATTGAGTTGGATGGAACGCCAAACAAATCCAACTTGGGTGCCAATGCTATTCTTGGAGTTTCTCTTGCGGTTGCCAAAGCGGCTGCTAACGAACTAGGATTGCCCTTATACCGATATATTGGTGGAGTTTCGGCCAATACATTGCCGGTACCCATGATGAACATCATCAACGGAGGTTCTCACTCAGACGCGCCTATTGCGTTTCAGGAATTTATGATTATTCCTGTAAAAGCTGCTACTTTTAGTCAAGCCATGCAAATGGGAACGGAGATTTTCCACAATCTTAAAAAAGTATTACACGACAGAGGTTTGAGTACGGCTGTGGGTGACGAAGGAGGTTTTGCTCCCAACTTAGCCGGAGGAACTGAAGATGCTTTGGACACTATCAAAAAAGCGGTGGAAACTGCAGGTTACACATTTGGAGACGAAGTGATGGTTGCTTTAGATTGTGCTTCATCTGAGTTTTATGTAAACGGAAAATACGATTATTCTAAATTCGAAGGTCCAACAGGAAAAATCAGAAGTTCAGAAGAACAAGCGGATTATTTGGCTGAATTAGCGGCTAATTATCCAATTATTTCTATCGAGGACGGAATGGATGAAAATGACTGGGACGGATGGAAATACTTGACCGACAAAATTGGCAATAAAGTTCAATTGGTAGGGGATGATTTATTTGTGACCAATGTGGAGCGTTTATCAACTGGAATCGAAAAAGGAATTGCCAACTCTATTTTGGTGAAGGTAAACCAAATTGGAACTTTGACCGAGACTATTTCTGCCGTAAATATGGCAAAAAATGCAGGATATACATCAGTGATGTCTCACCGTTCAGGAGAAACCGAAGACAATACCATTGCTGATCTAGCAGTAGCTTTGAATTGTGGTCAAATAAAAACAGGTTCTGCTTCCCGTTCTGACCGTATGGCAAAATACAATCAATTGCTTAGAATTGAGGAAGAATTGGGGGATACCGCTTATTTTCCTGGCGTAAAAGCTTTTAAAGTGAAATAATTATCTAGTATAATTCTATATTAAGCCATCTGTTTATGCAGATGGTTTTTTTTTATGATTTTTTATCAATTTAGTGACAAATGTGACTTTCAATTAGTTTAAATTTTCTTATTTTTGAGAAATTAAAAAATTTAACATCTATTATGTCAAAAATAGCAACATTAGAATTTGATGGCAATACCTATGAGTTTCCAGTAATTGTTGGAAGTGAGAATGAAGTTGGCATCGATATTAGCAAATTACGTGATTTATCGGGAGCAATCACGCTAGATCCAGGGTATAAAAATTCAGGTGCTTGTACAAGCGAAATCACTTTTTTGGATGGAGAGGAAGGAATTTTACGATACAGAGGATATTCAATTGAGGGCTTGGCGGACAAAGCTCATTTTCTTGAGGTTTCCTTTCTTTTAATCTTCGGGGAATTACCAAGTGCAAATGAGTTGAAGCAATACGAAACTGACATCAGAAAATATACCTTGGTCGATGAGGAAATGAAGAACATTATTGACGGCTTCCCTAAGACGGCTCATCCAATGGGTGTTTTGGCTGCTTTAACAAGTGCTCTGACAGCTTTTAATCCAAAATCAGTAAATCCTGATAACGAAAAAGAGATGTATGAGGCAGTTTGCAAGATGATGGGAAAATTCCTTGTAATTGCTACCTGGACGTATCGAAAAAGTAAGGGTTATCCCTTGAATTATTACGATAATACCAAAGGTTACGTAGAAAATTTTATGCGTTTGATGTTTGAATTGCCAACAGAACCTTATCAACCAAATCCTGTAATTGTAAATGCTTTGGATAAATTGTTCATTCTCCATGCCGATCACGAGCAGAACTGTTCTACATCGACCGTGAGAATGGTGGGTTCTTCTCACGCGGGTTTATTTGCTTCTATTTCTGCAGGAGTTTCCGCGCTATGGGGTCCATTGCACGGTGGGGCAAATCAAGCTGTTCTCGAAATGCTTGAAGAAATTCACGCTAATGGTGGCGATGCCGACAAATATATGGCGAAAGCCAAAGACAAAAATGATCCTTTCCGATTGATGGGTTTTGGTCATAGGGTTTATAAAAACTTCGATCCAAGAGCCAAAATCATCAAAAAAGCAGCTGACGAGGTTTTGAAAATCCTTGGAGTTGAAGATCCAATATTGGATATCGCCAAAAAACTTGAAGCAGCTGCACTGGTCGATGAGTATTTTGTGTCGCGAAAATTATACCCAAATGTAGATTTCTATTCCGGAATCATCTACAGGGCGTTGGGAATTCCAACCGAAATGTTTACTGTGATGTTCGCCATAGGGCGATTGCCTGGATGGATTGCGCAATGGAAGGAAATGCGCGAAAATAAAGAGCCTATAGGAAGACCGAGACAGATTTATACAGGGCATGCTTTGCGGGATTTCAAGACCTTGGAAAAACGATAAAATTCGATTCAAAAAGCTTCACATTCGTGAAGCTTTTTTTATCTTTGGCAAAAACCTAACAACGCAATATGTTGGAATTAAATATAAAGGACGAAACCTCAAGACTGCGGGCTGTTGTATTGGGAACGGCCATCAATAATGGGCCTACCCCTTCGATTGATGCAGCCTACGATCCAAAATCATTGGAGCATATTTTGGCGGGAACCTATCCTCTGGAAGAAGATATGGTGAATGAAATGGAAGCTTTCAACCGAGTTTTTGTAAAATATGGAGTTGTCGTTTATCGTCAAAAAATGATTGAAAATTACAATCAGATATTTGTGAGAGACATTGGTTTCGTTATTGATGATGTATTTATCAAATCCAATATTTTACCCGATAGAGAACATGAACTGGACGCTATTCAATATATATTGGAACAGATCAATCCTTCAAAAGTAATTCGTCCTCCTGAGGAAGTGCACATCGAAGGGGGAGACGTGATGCTGTGGAAGGATCATATATTTATTGGAACTTATAAAGGGAGTGATTATGCTGACTATATTACCGCAAGAACGAACCATTATGGAGTTCAGTTTATCAAAGATTTATTTCCCAACAAGATTGTCAAGGAATTTGATTTAGTAAAATCGAAAATTGAGGCACGTGACAATGCCTTGCACCTCGATTGTTGTTTTCAACCTGTTGGCAAAAATAAGGGAATTATATATAAAAGAGGTTTTCGTGAAGAGGCTGATTACAGGTTTCTTCTAGACCTTTTTGGAGAAGAAAATCTGTTTCATATAACCCGCAAGGAAATGTATCATATGAATTCCAATGTTTTCTCTATCGATACCAATGTTGTGGTTTCCGAAAAGAAATTTACCCGACTTAATAAATGGTTGCGAACCAATGGTTTCGTGGTTGAAGAAATTCCTTATGCCCAAATTGCCAAACAAGAAGGATTATTGCGATGCTCTACCTTACCCTTAATTAGGGATTAATTATTTTGTAGCGACGTTGCATTCTAACGACTCTACAAAAATTATAAAAATAAAAACATGAATCAAACAACAAATTCCATCTTAATGATTCGCCCAGTGGCGTTTCGGATGAACGAACAAACAGCCGTAAACAATTATTACCAAAAAGTGTTGGATACTCTTTTGCCAGCAACCGTTAATGCCAAGGCGCAAGAAGAGTTCGACGGTATGGTGAAAAAACTGCGAGCCGTTGGAGTAAATGTTATTGTTGTTGACGATACTTTAAACCCCGACACACCCGACAGTATTTTTCCGAACAACTGGGTTTCGTTTCACGAAAATGGCGACGTGGTTTTGTATCCTATGTTTGCCGAAAACCGTCGCGAAGAACGTCGCGAAGATATTCTGGATATTCTTGAAGACGACGGTTTTGTCATCAATGAAATCATGGATTATACTTCGGCCGAAGAAGATGGTTTTTATCTCGAAGGTACCGGAAGCCTGGTTTTAGACCGTGAAAACGGCAAAGCCTATTGTGCCTTGTCGCCTCGCGCCGATGAGGAATTATTCATAGAATTCTGCGAGGATTTCGAGTTTTCTCCTATTCTTTTCGAAGCATTCCAGACGGTGAATGGCGAACGAAAATTAATCTACCATACGAATGTGATGATGTGCATTGGCGACACCTTCGCCTTGATTTGTGCCGATTGCATTGACGATAAGAAGGAGAGAAAAATGGTACTGGAGAGTTTGCGTGGCGATGACAAAGAAATCATTTTGATTACTGAAGCCCAAGTTAACAACTTTTCCGGAAATATGCTAGAAGTTCTCGGAGCGGATGAAAGAAGATTTTTGATAATGAGCACATCGGCACATCAAAGCCTGACCCAAAAACAGATTGCTCAACTCGAGGAGCACGTTACCATTTTGAGTTCCAGCCTCGACACTATTGAAGCCTGCGGAGGTGGAAGCGCCCGATGCATGATGGCGGAAATTTTCTTACCAAGAGAGGAGTAAGTTCTAGGTTTTGGGGAATTTAATTCACATCGTATTTTTAAGCTATAGTGACGCGCTGTAGAAGCGCATGGCAGCACGTCTCTACTTAATTTCATAATGGTTCAAAAAACTAACAACTAATTTGTACTTTTGTCCAATGAAAAATAAGAAAACCTTGGTTCTTGGTGCCAGCACAAAACCAGATCGATATGCTTACAAAGCCATTAGCCTGTTGGTCGAAAAAGGCCATTCTGTTTTGGCTATAGGTCAGAATGCGGGCGAAGTGGCGGGTATCAAAATTCAGACCAAGGCTATTCCCTTGAAAAATATCGACACCATTAGCTTGTATCTAAATCCGATGCGCCAACGAGATTATTACAACTACATCGTCGAATCGAAACCAAAACGCGTAATTTTCAATCCTGGGACAGAGAATCCAGAGTTCTACCAACTATTGGAATTGAATACTATTAAAGTTGAAGTAGCCTGTACCTTGGTATTGCTAACCACAAATCAGTATTAAATTTGTTAAAAACGGTAGAGGTTTCAAAAAAACTATGTCGTTTGCTGTGTATTAAAATCTCGTTGCTGAGAGGGCAGGTTTGCTGATCAGGTACAATCCTATAAAGGTAATCAGGGTGTTGACGAGTATCAACTCGTTGTCAAAAACATAACCAAAAAAAAGGCTGGCCGAATTCTCGCTCATCAACAAAGTAAGGATGGGCGACAGCAAACAAATAAAGGGCACCCACTTGTCTTTTACGGTTTTCGTCTTCACGAACAATCCAAAGCTATACAATCCCAAAAGCGGACCGTAGGTATAGGAAGCAACCTTGAAAATCATTCCAACAACCGAACTGTCGTTAATGGCGTTGAAAATGAGTATGACCAAAAACATCAAGAAAGAAAAACTAAGATGAACAATATGTCGGCGGCGTACGCTGTTGAGTTTGGTTTGATTTTCGGCTTTGTCCATACCCATAAAATCAACGCAGAAAGAGGTAGTGAGTGCCGTCAGGGCAGAGTCTGTCGTGGCAAAAGTGGCGGCAGTCAATCCCAATAAAAACACTACCGAAGGCAGGAAGCTCAAATGATGAAAGGCAATTTCGGGAAACAACAAATCGGTTCGGGGTTTTCCTGTAATCCAGTCGGTTGGAACGCTAATACCATTTTTATTGGCATAAATATAAAGCAGGGCTCCCACGCTGAGGAAGAAGATATTGATAAGGACGAATATTCCAGTAAAGGCGAACATATTCTTCTGGGCTTCGCCAATGGTGGCGCAACTCAGGTTTTTCTGCATCAAGTCTTGATCCAAACCCACCATAGCAATGGTGACCAACATTCCGCCAAGGATTTGTTTTACGAAATGGAACTTGCTGGTGACAAAATCATCAAAAAAGAAAATCTTGGAATAATTGCTGTTCTTTACTTCTTCAAATGCACCAATGATGCTCAAATTCAGACTGGAGCAAATGAAATAGATGGTTAGAAATACGGAGGTAACCAAGAAAAATGTTTGAAGGGCATCCGTGATGATGATGGTTTTCAGTCCACTTTTGTATGTATAGGAAAAAATCAAGAGCAACGAAAGCAAGACCGTCAAGGCAAACGGGATGCCATAGTAATCAAAGACAAATCGTTGTAAAACCATCACCACAAGATACAATCTAAAGGAGGATCCAATGGTTCTGCTTGCTAGGAATATCGCGGCTGCGGTTTTATAGGAATAATGGCCGAGTCGTTTTTCGATATAACCATAAATCGATGTGAGGTTCATACGGTAATATAGGGGCAACAAGACCGAAGCCACAATAATAAAACCAATAGCGTTGCCTAACACAAACTGGAAATATTTAAACTGTTCGCCACTCGGCGCACCCACCTCGCCAGGAACAGAGATAAAAGTAACGCCGGAAAGCGCAGTGCCTATCATTCCGAAAGCTACAAGATACCACTTAGAATTTTTGTTGGCCTTAAAAAAGGCGTCATTGCCGCTATTGTTTTTGCTGGTGCGATGGGAAATAAAAAACAATAATCCGAAATATATGGCGATAAGCAAGAGGATGGTAAATGGCGTCATTGAGGATTACTTTGATTTGTGAAGCCAAAGTACAAAAAAAGGAGGTCAATGGAAAATGAATTGTTGTGGGTTATGGGGGTTCCATTATCGGTTTTCGGTTATGGGTTGGCTGCTATCTTAAAACTGACCTTTTGGCTTCTCACTTTTCACCGCCATCCTAAGCTTGTCGGAGGACACTCTTTCCTTTAGTTCGAGACGGTTTCTCTAAAATGGAAATGACTACACGCTGTTGGAAAGGAATTCAAGTTGTGCCGGAACAAGACTGGAACAAAACGAGAACGAAATAAAATCAGTCTTTTTCCTGACAAAATACAATAATGTAGGAGTAATTGACCCCTGCTTTAAGTATTGGGGTGCTAACGAAGAGGGTATTGCAGGTAAAAAAAAAACTCTTTATCGTCGCTTAACGATTGTGAAAAACCAATTCCTGACAAACTAAAAAAAAACAGTTAACCAATTGATCCGTTAAGCAATTCAACAATTAACCTACAACCGAGAATCTGTTTCTGTCTTTTCAAGCGGAGTAAAATAGAGTGCTCAATCTGTAATGGGCTACCAATAATTATTGAGACTCTCCGTCTTGTTAGTACTCACTTACACATCGTTATCCTGAGTGATTCCTACTAGCCAATAGATTGAATGTCAAAAAAAATTGCGTATTTGTTGATTATCAGGGGTCTATATTATGTTTTGTTTTGAGGGTATTAATTTTTAAACGCTAAGCTGAATTTGTCGGCAAAAAGCAGTTTTTTTGCTATATTTGCATTCTTAAATTAGAAACCATTTTCCAGATCGATGTTGGGAGTGGTAAGGGCGAAGCCTTATAATTTCAAGAATTGAGTTATGTCAAATTGATTCAGTCATTAACTTTTGAACAGGGATTCGAATTAAGGGTAGATTGGTATTTGAATAATCAAGATTGGCTTAATAGCATGGTTTCTGTGCATTGTAAAAGATTTTGAAATTTATGTCCTACGAAATTGGCATTCGGCTCTACGAGAGTAATCGGTCCAGAGGGAATCTATTGATCTATTACTATTCCAATTCAACTATTTTATAAAATATTATTACCAGAAAAATACGTCTTTTCCTACTGTCGTTTTTAAATAAAAAACATATTTTGAATTGACGAAAGAACACTATAAAAAGTCAATTGCACCTAAAGCATCATTATTAGCTGGTAAGTTGTTTCTGTTTTGTTGGAAATAAGAGGATTTGTTATTTTTGAGATTTCACTTGTTTTTTTGCAAAAAAAACTAAATATCTTTTTTTTTTGAATAAATTTTCATTTATTTAGCACCAAATTGTGTCCTATTTTGGCTATCAGCTTGGTGAAGACTTCAGATTAGGTCCGATTTTATTGGTTGTGTGGTTTAATTCTGTTAAAAAAAGATAACTTTTTTCAAAGTAACTCCAGGTCCAAAAAAGCTTCTCGTTATCCACACCCAAAAAGAGTGGTATTTTATTGACGAAAGCTTAGTCGTCTATTGATTTTCACAGAGACCAAGAAGACAAGACGAAGATGCAAAGGTTGAATTTATTATAATAGACCGATTATCGTTTTCAGAAAATTGATGTTTTTGGTCATTTGAGTTCGGAGCTGAAATTGCTATATTGGCTCTAATGGCATAGGTTGATAGGTGCGCAGGGCGATACGTCCTCTTTATAGCGTTAGTAAGGGAACCTAGATCAGTTAAGATCGGCGGCTACATAAAGAAACACATTTAATCCAAGTGATTGATTGCTTACTATTACCGTTGAAAAAGGAATGATTTGGAAAACGAAGGGGATAGAGTTATATTTTGCAGGGTTTACTGTGGGTTCGTGGTATTAGTCGAATTTACATAGTTTAACTTCATAAATAGACATGATTGATTTAAAATAAATTAATAATTAGAAAATACAAGAATAATGCTTAACAACAAATCAGTATTAATTACAGGAGGAACGGGTTCATTAGGGAAAGCGCTAACGCATCATATTTTCAAGACTTATCCAGGGGTTAAAAAAGTAATCATTTTATCCAGAGACGAGCAAAAACAGTTTCAGATGGCGCAAGAGTTTTCTGAAACGAAATATCCTCAGATACGATTTTTTTTAGGGGATGTAAGGGATCAGGAGCGATTGGTAAGAGCTTTCCATGATGTAGATATAGTGATACATGCTGCAGCAATGAAACATGTTCATTTGGCTGAATATAATCCTGATGAATGTATTAAAACCAATATTGGTGGAGCACAAAATGTAATTAATGCCGCTTTACAAACGAATGTTCACAATGTTGTTGCTCTGTCTACTGATAAGGCATGTGCTCCAATAAATTTGTATGGAGCCACAAAATTAACTTCGGATAAATTATTTGTTGCCGCAAATAACATCAAAGGAAATAATCCTATAAAGTTCTCTGTTGTAAGATATGGTAATGTAATGGGGTCAAATGGTTCTGTTATTCCTTTCTTTATGAATAAAAGGAAAGAAGGTAAATTACCGATAACCGATGCAACAATGACTCGATTCAATATTTCTCTTCAAGGAGGAGTTGATATGGTTATGCATGCCATCGAGCATGCTTGGGGAGGTGAAATATTTATACCAAAGATACCTTCTTATAAAATTACCGATGTTGCCCAAGCAGTGGCACCGGAATGTAAATTGGAAATAATAGGGATTCGACCTGGAGAAAAAATTCACGAAGAAATGATTACTTCATCAGATTCTTATAATACTTATGACTTAGGGAAATATTATACCATTTTACCTTCAGTTCCATTTTTTAATCTAGAAGATTATATTAAGTATTTTAGAGCAGAAAAAGTGGAGCAAGGATTTAACTATAATTCGGGTACTAATACAGAGTGGGAAGATGTCGCTACTTTAAGAGATCTAATCAAAAAACACGTAGATTCTAATTTTGAATTTTAATGGCAAATAAAGTTATTCCTTACGGCCGTCAAAACATTACCCAAGAAGACATTCAAACGGTAATTGAAACATTACAATCTGATTTTTTAACTCAAGGTCCAAAGATCAAGGAATTTGAAGAACATTTTGCTAATTATGTAGGTTCTAACTATGCCGTTGCGGTGAACAATGCAACGGCAGGGCTTCACATTGCTGTGATGGCTTTGGGATTAAAAAAAGGAGATAGAGTTATTACCACTCCTATTACCTTTGCTGCTTCGGCTAATTGTGTTCGGTTTGTGGATGGGGAAGTTTGGTTTGCAGATATTGACAGGGATTCCTACTTATTATCTTTGGAAAAAACCAGAGAATTGATAGAAAGTAAACCAAAAGGTTTTTTCAAAGGCATAATTCCAGTTGATTTTGCTGGACTTCCTGTTAATTTGGAAGCATTCAGGGAGTTAGCCAATGAGCATGGATTATGGCTTTTAGAAGATGCATGTCATGCACCGGGAGGTCATTTTACAGATTCTAAAAATGTAGTTCAACGTTGTGGTAACGGTAATTATGCAGATGCTGCCGTATTTTCGTTTCATCCTGTAAAGCATATTGCTTGCGGTGAAGGCGGAATGGTCACCACAAATTCTGAGGCCGTTTATAAAAAATTATTGCTGCTTCGTTCTCATGGTATTAGCAAAGAAAATATGTCTGAGAATCATGGAGGATGGTTTTATGAAATGCAAACACTAGGATTTAATTATAGACTTACCGATTTTCAGGCTGCATTGGGAATTACTCAATTGGGAAGAAATGAAGATGGAGTTGCCAGAAGAAATGAAATAGCAAAAAAATACAAATCGGCATTTGAAGGTAAACTCAATTATCAGTCTTTGCCAGAAAACAATCTAAATGCACATCATCTTTTTGTAGTTGAAGTAGAGAATAGAAAAGGATTGTATGATTATTTGCAACAAAATAAAATTTTTGCACAAATTCATTATATTCCTGTTCATCAATTGCCTTACTATGCGACTATTGGCTACCAGGCTGCGGATTTAAAGCATGCAGAAGATTATTATTCAAAATGCATCAGTTTGCCAATGTACCCTACTTTAACAGATGAGGAACAAAATTTTGTGATTAGTAATGTATTAGAATTTGTAAATGGCTAATCTATGCATTATTCCCGCTAGAGGTGGAAGCAAGCGCATTGTAAGAAAAAATATAAAGTCTTTTTTAGGCAAACCAATTATTGCCTATTCTATAGAGGCTGCAATTAATAGTGGCCTTTTTGATGAAGTGATGGTTTCTACAGACGATGCAGAAATTGCTGAAATCGCAATTAGTTATGGTGCAAAAGTTCCTTTTCTACGAAGTGACGAAACTGCAAATGACTTTGCAACCACTTTTGATGTTGTGCAGGAAGTATTGCTAGAGTATAAATTATTGAATAGAAACTTTGAATATACCTGCTGTTTTTATTCTTGTGCCCCATTTGTAACCGATATCAAGTTAATCTGCGGTTTAGAGTTGTTGCAAAAAAATAATTTTGACTCCGTTTTTCCTGTAATGGCTTTTGGATTTCCCATTCAGAGAGCATTGAAAATGGGAGAAAATAATAAAATTGATCCTTTTTACCCAGAATATAGTTTAACGAGATCACAGGATTTAGAACTAACCTATCATGATGCAGGACAGTTTTATTGGATGAATACGGAGAGATGCTTATCACAAAAGAAAATCGTGACGGATAATACTGGAGCTCTAGTTATTTCTGAGATCGAGGGGCAAGACATAGATAATGAGATAGACTGGAAATTAGCGGAATTAAAATATAAGTTGACACAAGGGTAAATATTCAATTTAAGTGTTTTTGAATCATAATTTTATGACGACGGAACTAGGTATTAGACAATAAATGATAGGTATGAAAATTTTTAGATTAAAAAACTCCCATATTCATCCGATTTAATTATATTTAGTGTTATTTTAAGAAAAATGAAGGGTTCTAAATAACAGATTTTTTCAATCAATTGTATTCTTTTTTAAGTTAAAAACTGAAAATTTTATGTAAAAAGATGATAATAAATTGATAAATAATTATTTCGAATTTTGTTAATCAATAATTTATAAAGGTCAAAATCAAAAAATAATAAAACAATAAAAAAAATAAATCTTGAAATACACAGGTCGTAAAATATTGCAAGCAGCGGGAAACCGATTAGGACTCACCAAACTTATTTGTGACTTTTTGGAATTACAAAAAGCGCCTAGAAAAAAACACCAAATCAAAACCGATAGAGTTTTCAAGCTATTTAATGACTCTCATGGAAATCATATTGAATTACTTTCGGGACTGCGTAACCGCATAAAACCAGGTTGGCAATCTATGGTAAATCCTGTGAATACTTCCATAATTGTACCTTCTAAGGTCAATATGGAAAAAACGATGTTGAAACAGAAGCGTTCCCTTGCACGTATTGAAAATTTCTTACAAACCTTCTCTTTGTCATTTGTGGGCAAGGAAGTATTAGAGATAGGTGCCTACGATGGTTCTTCGGCTTATGCTTTTGCTGCATTTGGCGCTAAACGCGTAGTGGCGACCGATATGGCGGCCTATTATATCCACCAAGTGCCTGGCGGAGTAGTTTCTAAAGAGGCAATCGTTTCCAAAAATGTCGAGCTGAAACGAATTAGAGCTGCCTATTCCGAATTGGTGAATGCACAGGCTGCTCCACGAGTTAGCTTTATAGAGGATGACATTTGCACCTCGGCCGTACCTTCTGAATCTATGGATGTGGTGGTGAGCTGGGAGGTTTTAGAGCATATCACAAATCCAAACGAAGCGTTTAAACAAATGGCTCGTGTTCTTAAGCCGGGTGGTTTTGCTTTTCATGAATACAATCCTTTTTTCTCTATTGACGGTGGTCACAGCCTTTGTACACTAGATTTTCCATGGGGTCATGCCCGATTGGAGGATAAAGATTTCGAAAGATATTATGATGAATTAAGACCTGATGAAAAAGCAGTGTCACTTAGTTTTTACCGAAATAATTTGAATAGAATGACACTTTCTCACCTTAACGATTGTATGGAACAAAATGGACTTCGTCCTTTAAGTGTAATTCCTTGGTACTCGGAAGAAGATCAAGCAAACTTGACCAATGAGATGCTTAACCAGTGTAAAAAAATCCATCCTACTGCAGAGCTTGTCGATTTGGTAGCTCCAATAGTTTGGGTACTCTGTCAGAAAAAATAAAGACTCATAGTTTATTTAAAGAGAAATAAATTAAAATTTTGATAGGAAAAGGCACTTCGACAAGCTCAGTGTGACAAACAGCTTAATAATTGATTTAAAAAATAATTACACTCAACGGGTTAAATACAAGTAAAATATAAGATTCAATAAAAATTAAAACAAATTAAAAAATGAAATACACAGGACGTAGAATATTGAAAGCAATAGGTAACCGTACAGGTCTTACCAAACTTATTTGTACTCTTTTGGAACTCGAAAAGGCCCCAAGAAAAGGATATCCGCTTAAGACGGATAAAATGTTTGGGGTATTCAATGATTCCTATGGGAATAGTATCAAACTCTACACAGGATTGCGTGATCGATTAAAACCAGCCTGGGAAACGATGGTAAATCCTGTAAATACAGTAATTCCAATCTACTCTGAGGCTTATAGGAAGCAGAAAATGAAGAATCATCTAGTTGCGCTTACCCGCATTGAAAATTTCCTTCAAACATTCTCATTATCCTTTGTAGATAAAGAAATATTGGAAATTGGTGTGTCCGATGGTTCAACAGCTTATGCCTTTGCTACACTTGGTGCTAAGAGAGTAGTGGGTACAGATATAGCAGCTTATCATATCAATGAAACCCCAGGAGGAGTAGTTACAGAAGAGGCTATAGCTTCTAAAAACTTGGAGTTAGAACGAGTTCGAGATGCATTTTCCCAAGTTGTAGATAAAAAGGCAGCCAAACGCGTTAGTTTTATAGAAGATAATATTTGTAATTCTACCGTAGCCTCGGAGTCGGTAGATGTTGTGGTTAGTTGGGAAGTATTGGAACACATCTCTGATCCGAATCAAGCTTTCAAAGAAATGGCGCGTATCGTGAAACCGGGTGGTTTTGTATTTCATGAATACAACCCTTTTTTCTCGGCAGATGGGGGACATAGTCTTTGTACCTTGGACTTTCCATGGGGGCATGCCCGATTGGACGATAAAGATTTTGAAAGATATTATGATGAAATACGACCAAATGAGAAAGGGGTATCACTCAGTTTCTTTCGAAACAATTTAAATAGAATGACCCTTGCCCACCTTAAAGAGAGTGTAGAGCAAAATGGTTTGCGCATTGTAAGCATAATTCCTTGGTATTCAGCAGAAGATCAGGCGGTATTAACCAACGAGATGTTACAACAATGTAAAAACATTCACCCAACTGCAGAGCTTGTCGATTTGATAGCGCCTATTGTTTGGCTGTTGTGTGAAAAAAAATAGAACTATATTTACTAAAAAAGCTAAAATCCTACTTTTTGAATAATTTATTTTATAGTATTCCCCCAATTACTATAAATT
>CAIOTL010000123.1 GCA_903861155.1 uncultured Bacteroidota bacterium | reverse complement strand
TTAATGTATTTTTCATATTTGATTTTTATTTAATATTGCTTTGTTGCAGTTTATCATTTTCCAAATATATACAATAATTATTACAAACAATCAAAAGAATCACTATGAATAGTAAACAACAAACCAAAACCGTAACTTTGCGTTTTGCCCAAAATTATGCTAGAAAACGATAACAACATTGAAGTATTGGGTGCGCGAGTGCACAATCTAAAAAATATAGACGTCCGCATTCCGCGGGAAAAACTGGTGGTAATTACAGGACTTTCGGGTTCTGGAAAATCATCCTTGGCTTTCGACACGATTTATGCCGAAGGACAACGCCGGTATGTAGAAACTTTTTCGGCTTATGCCAGACAATTTTTGGGTGGATTGGAACGACCTGATGTAGATAAAATTGATGGACTATCGCCCGTAATTGCCATCGAACAGAAAACTACCAGCAAGAGTCCACGCTCGACTGTTGGAACGATTACCGAGATTTATGATTTCCTGCGTTTGCTTTATGCTCGCGCCGCCGATGCCTATAGTTACAACACAGGCGAAAAAATGGTTTCTTATGACGATGAACAAATCAAGGAATTAATAACCCAAGATTTTGCAGGGAAGCGCATCAATATTTTAGCGCCTATTATTCGCGCAAGAAAGGGGCATTATGCCGAATTATTCCAACAAATTGCTAAACAGGGTTTCTTGAAAGTCCGTGTTAATGGTGACATCAAAGACATTACAACCGGAATGAAACTCGACCGTTACAAAACACACGACATCGAAATCGTGATTGACAGAATGGTGATTGAAAATACGCCCGACAACGAAAAACGCCTTTCCGAAAGCATCAAAACGGCGATGTATCACGGCGAAAATGTATTGATGATTTTAGACCAAGACACGGATGCAATCCGGTTTTTTAGTCGGAATTTAATGTGTCCGACCACCGGAATTTCCTATCAAAATCCGGAACCGAATTTGTTTTCGTTCAACTCGCCAAAAGGCGCTTGCGAACACTGCAAAGGTTTGGGAACGGTAAACGAAATCAACATTAAAAAGATTATTCCGAATTCTAAATTATCGATAAACAAAGGTGGTTTCGCGCCTTTGGGAGAATATAAAAGCAGTTGGATGTTCAAGCAATTGGAAGTCATTGGCGAAAAATATGGTTTCAAATTAACCGATCCCATTTCGACAATTTCCGAGGAAGCAATGGAAATGATTTTGAATGGCGGCAAAGAAAAATTTTCTGTCGAATCGAAAGTTTTGGGCGTGACCAAAGAGTACAAAATTGAATTTGAAGGTATTTCACATTTCATTAAAAACCAACATGACGAAAGTGGTTCGACGACAATAAGACGTTGGGCAAAAGAATTTATGGACGAAGTCAAATGTCCTGTTTGTGAAGGTACTCGATTAAAAAAAGAATCTTTATTTTTCAAAATCAATGAAAAGAATATTGCCGAATTGTGTGATATGGATATTTCGGATGTGACGGCTTGGTTTCTGGATTTGAATAAACATTTATCCGATAAACAAAAAACCATCGCTACCGAAGTCATCAAGGAAATCAAAGATCGATTGAACTTTTTGATGAACGTAGGTTTGGATTATTTGGCTTTAAGCAGAAGTTCTAAATCACTTTCTGGCGGTGAAGCACAACGTATTCGATTGGCAACT
Source organism: uncultured Bacteroidota bacterium (assembly GCA_903861155.1). GTDB lineage: Bacteria > Bacteroidota > Bacteroidia > Flavobacteriales > Flavobacteriaceae > Flavobacterium. Next base: position 8,644 of record CAIOTL010000123.1, on the reverse strand, counting down.
CAAATTGGCTCGCAGTTGGTGGGCGTTTTGTATATTTTGGATGAACCAAGCATTGGTTTGCACCAAAGAGACAATGACAAACTGATTCATTCTTTGGAACAATTGCGCGATATTGGCAACTCGGTCATTGTTGTCGAACACGATAAAGATATGATTTTGCGTGCCGATTATGTGATTGATATTGGACCGAAAGCGGGAAAACACGGTGGCGAAATCATCAGCAAAGGAACGCCGGCAGAAATATTGAAAGACCACACTTTAACGGCCAGCTATTTGAACGGTGAAATGGAAATTGAGTTGCCAAAAGAACGTCGCGAAGGCAACGGAAATTTCCTGAAACTGACCGGAGCAACCGGAAATAATTTAAAAAACGTATCAATAGAGTTGCCTTTGGGCAAAATGATTTGCGTGACGGGAGTTTCGGGAAGCGGAAAATCGACCTTGATCAATGAAACCCTCTACCCTATTTTGAACGCCTTTTATTTTAATGGGGTCAAAAAACCGAAACCATACAAAAAAATAGACGGCTTGGAACATATCGACAAGGTAATTGATATTGACCAAAGTCCAATTGGTCGAACACCTCGTTCGAATCCGGCGACATATACCGAGGTTTTTACCGAAATCAGGAATTTATTTACGATGACTTCAGAAAGTATGATTCGCGGTTATAAAGCGGGACGTTTTAGCTTTAACGTGAAAGGCGGACGTTGTGAAACTTGCGAAGGTTCTGGAGTTAGAACCATTGAAATGAATTTCTTGCCTGATGTTTATGTAGAATGTGAAACTTGTCAAGGGAAACGTTTTAACAGGGAAACTTTAGAAATTCGATACAAAGGAAAATCCATTTCGGATGTGTTGAATATGACGGTGGATGAAGCTGTTCCTTTTTTCGAAAACATTTCAAAAATTTACCGAAAAGTAAAAACCATTCAGGATGTTGGTTTGGGTTATATCACGTTGGGTCAGCAAAGCACAACGCTTTCTGGTGGTGAAGCGCAGCGCATCAAATTGGCAACCGAACTATCGAAAAAAGACACGGGAAATACATTTTATATTTTGGATGAACCCACAACTGGATTGCATTTTGAAGACATTCGGGTTTTGATGGAAGTAATTAATAAACTGGTAAATAAAGGCAATACAATCTTGATTATCGAACACAATATGGACGTTATAAAACTCGCCGATTACATCATTGACATTGGTCCCGAAGGAGGAAAAGCTGGCGGAGAAGTCGTTGCCAAAGGAACTCCAGAAGAAGTTGCCAGAAATAAAAAAAGCTATACGGCCCAATTTTTGAAAAAAGAGTTAGTTTAGCAAATTGAGTTTCCAATTTATAGTAAGGACAGAAGTTGTTTAAAATTTATAAAACACAAAAATGAGATTAGAAGATTTTGACAATGACGAGGACAAAGTAATTCAGGATAAACTGAAAAGAAAAACCTGGAACGAGATACGAACCAATGACAGTTGGGCGATTTTCAAGATTATGTCCGAGTTTGTAAACGGTTATGAAAATATGGGACGAATTGGCCCCTGTGTTACTATTTTTGGTTCGGCAAGAACAAAACCGGCAGATAAATATTATCTATTGGCCGAAAAAATTGCCTACAAAATAAGCAAAGCAGGTTATGGAGTCATTACTGGCGGAGGTCCCGGAATTATGGAAGCTGGAAATAAAGGAGCTCATCTTGGCGGAGGAACATCGGTGGGATTGAACATTGAATTACCTTTTGAACAGCATTTCAACCCCTATATTGATCACGATAAAAACCTGAATTTTGATTATTTCTTTGTTCGGAAAGTGATGTTTGTCAAGTATTCACAGGGTTTTGTGGTAATGCCGGGAGGTTTTGGTACTTTGGATGAAATGTTTGAAGCGATAACTTTAATTCAGACGAAAAAAATTGGAAAATTCCCCATAATATTGGTTGGAACAACTTTTTGGTCGGGATTAATGGAATGGATACGAACCGTTTTAGTAGAACAGGAACATACAATCAACGCTGAAGATATGAATTTGTTCAAAATTGTAGATACTGAAGACGAAGTCGTTGATGTCTTGGATAAATTCTATAAAAAATATGATTTAGCCCCCAATTTTTAAGCAATCTTATTGTTTTTTATCCCAATATTTAAAATAAATAATTGAAATCATTCCATAAAATTATCGTTTACCTTCTTATTTTATTCGTTTCGGCGAAACAATACGGGCAAAATTATTCCCAAATGAATGTCGAATTGAATATGGATGCAAAGACGTTGACCATTGAGCAGGAACTCGTGTTTTTCAATCAATCTCAAGACACTTTAACATCAATCGTTTTGAATGATTGGAACAACGCTTATTCCTCTAAAAAATCCCCTTTAGCCAAACGATTTTCGGATGAGTTTTACCGAGGTTTCCATTTAGCCAAAGAAGAAGAAAGGGGAAGCACCAATAATCTCGTTATCACAAATCCAGATAAATCAATACTTTTTTGGGAAAGAACGAATGAAAATCCAGATTATTTAGTTGTACGTTTACGAGAGAAATTGGCCCCAAACCAAAAAATTAATTTGCATCTAAACTATATTGAAAAAATTCCAAGCGATAAATTTACCAAATATGGTTATACCAACGAAGGTGGAATGAACCTAAAAAACTGGTTTCTTGCTCCCGCTCGTTATGAAAATCACGCCTTTTTTAAAAACAGTAATTACAATTTGGATGATATTGCCAATGTCGTTTCGGACTTTGACATTAGCCTGAAAATACCTAAAAACTTAGAAGTGACTTCGGATTTGAACAACATTAAAACTTCGAAAGACGAAAATTTTTCAATCTATGCATTAACCGGGAAAAACAGGACGGATTTCAGTATTTTTCTTGAACCTAAATCCAGTTTTAACAGTTTCAAAAACAGCTCTGTCGAAGTTTTGACCAATTTAAAAAGTACCAAACTCGACGATATTCAAAAAGCCATTGTGGTTGACAGAGTCGTAAATTTTGCTGATGCTATCATTGGAAAATATCCATTCGAAAAAATTACCGTTTCGGAAACTGATTATGAGCGAAATCCATTTTATGGATTGAACCAATTACCATCGTTTGTGAGCCCATTTTCGGACGAATTTATTTTCGAAATTAAATTTCTAAAAACCTATTTAAACAATTATCTCAAAACTAGTTTGCGCCTGAATCCAAACAAAGACAACTGGATTTATGACGGGATTCAGGTATATGTAATGATGAAATATATTAAGGAACAGCATCCAGATAGCAAGATGCTAGGCAGCCTTTCGAGTCTTCGATTATTCAAAAGTTACAACTTATCAAATTTGGGTTTTAACGAGCAATATAGCTATTTTTATATGCTTATGGCTCGAAAAAATCTGGATCAGCCACTTGGAAATGCAAAAAACTCTTTGATCAAATTCAACGAACAAATTGCAAGTAAGTACAGGGCAGGATTGAGTTTTAAATATTTATCGGATTATTTGGAGAATAATTCTGTAAACAAAAGTATTCATCAATTTTTTGATCAAAATAAAGAGAGACAAACGGATAGAATTGATTTTGAAAACACCCTAAAATCGAACACGAACAAAGATATAGACTGGTTTTTTAAAACCATTATCGACTCCCGAGATATCGTGGACTATAAAATTTCGAAAGCTTCAAAGACAAAAGACAGCATAACTTTTTCCATAAAAAATAAAACGGGTGTATATGTTCCTATCTCGCTTTACGGAATAAAAAAGAATGAAATAGTATTCAAAAAATGGCTAGATATAAAAACTCCAAATAGTATTTTTACCGTTGAAAGAAAGGATGCCGACAAAATTGTTTTGAACTATAATAACGAAGTTCCTGAATATAATTTAAGAAATAATTGGAAAAAATTGGAAGGATTTTTCCCCAATAACAAACCCGTCAAATTTGTATTTATGAAGGATTTGGAAGATCCATATTATAATCAAGTTCTATATTTACCAGCGATTACTTATAATTTATATGACGGTTTTTCTGTTGGATTTAGACTGCTGAACAAGACAGTTTTAGATAAACCTTTTATCTTTGATGTCAACCCCAATTATTCCATAAAATCGAAATCTTTAACAGGATCTGCTTCCTTTGTGGTGAATGAAAATTACAGAAATAGTAATATGTATAATGTAAGATATTCAATAAACGGCTCATTTTTTCATTACGCTCCGGATGCCTCCTATCTGAAAATAAATCCAATGGTCCAATTGCGAATTCGGAAAGATGATTTTAGAGAAAACAGAAAACAGTTGCTTTTATTTCGACAAGTTTTCGTAAATCGAGAAAAGAGTGCTTATGTATCGAACAATTCATCCCAAAATTATTCGGTATTTGATGCAAAGTATTTCAATACAAGAACTGAAGTTGTCGATCATTTTAATTTTGTGACTGATTTTCAAATGGCAGGTAAATTCGGGAAAATTTCAGCCGAAATCGAGTACAGAAAACTCTTTGAAAATAATCACCAAATTAGTTTACGATTGTATGCCGGTAGTTTTTTATTCAATAAAACGAATTCCAATTTCTTTAGTTTTGCATTGGATAGACCTACTGATTATCTTTTTGACTATAATTATTTTGGAAGATCGGAAAGTACTGGCATTTTTAGTCAACAATTTGTTTTGGCTGAAGGAGGTTTTAAATCAAAGTTGAATACACCTTATGCTAACCAATGGTTGAGTTCCTTGAATTCAAGTTACTCGATATGGAATTGGATCGACGTTTATGGCGATTTAGGCTTGTTGAAAAATAACCATCAAAATATGAATTTTGTATACGATAGCGGAATCCGCTTAAACTTGGTCACTGATTATTTCGAATTATTTTTACCCGTATATTCCAATAATGGTTGGGAAATATCACAAGATAGATACCCTGAAAAGATCCGTTTTATAATCACTTTTAGTCCAGAGACTTTACTCAATCTTTTTACCAGAAAATGGTTTTAATTCAATACGAATAAACAATTATCTTAAATAATAGTTTACAAAAGCATTCTTAATTTAAACATAATTTAAAAAATATAGCGTTTATCAAAATTTGGTTGTTGAAAATTTAATTACATTTTTTCAATGAATTATGAAAATAGCCAGTTTTTAAGTAAATTTGCACTCAAAGTTATCCTTATCCAAATTATGATAAAAGAAAAAACGAATCCCACCTTAACATTTGAAGACTTCAAAACCGAAGTATTAAATGACTACAAGATAGCTATAACTAGCCGTGAATGTAGTTTGCAGGGACGTAAAGAAGTATTAACTGGAAAGGCAAAATTTGGAATTTTTGGTGACGGAAAAGAAGTTCCCCAATTAGCAATGGCAAAGTTCTTCAAAAACGGTGACTTTCGTTCTGGATATTATCGCGATCAAACTTTTATGATGGCCATTGGAAAATTAACTATCCAACAATTTTTTGCTGGTTTATATGGGCATACAGATATTAAGCATGAACCTATGTCTGGTGGACGCCAAATGGGAGGACATTTCATAACACATAATTTGAACGATGACGGCAGTTGGAAAAATTTGACGAAACAAAAAAATTCAAGTGCCGATATTTCTCCCACGGCATCGCAAATGCCACGTTTATTGGGTCTTGCCCAAGCATCAAAAATATATAGAAATGTTCCCGGGATTAGCAATAAATCTAATTTTTCAATCGATGGAAACGAGATAGCATGGGGAACTATTGGAAATGCAAGCACATCGGAAGGTGTTTTTTTCGAAACCATAAACGCTGCGGGCGTATTACAAGTGCCAATGGTAATGAGTGTTTGGGATGACGAATATGGAATTTCAGTTCACGCGAAATATCAAACCACCAAAGAAAGCATTTCCGAAATTTTAAAAGGATATCAAAGGGTAGAAAATACTAATGGCATCGAAATATTAAAAGTAAAAGGTTGGGATTATGCTGGCCTAATTGCAACTTATGAAAAAGCTGCCGATTTAGCCCGTGAAAATCATGTTCCTGTATTAATTCATGTAAACGAATTGACACAACCACAAGGACATTCCAGTTCAGGTTCACATGAAAGATATAAAGATTCCTCCCGACTAGCTTGGGAAAAAGATTTCGATTGCATTCGCCAAATGAAATTATGGATGATTGCCATCAATATTGCTTCACCAGAAGAACTTGAAGAAATTCAGCTCAATGTCAAAAAAGAAGTATCGGAAGGTAAAAAATTAGCTTGGAATGCTTTTATAGATCCAATTATCGAAGAACAAAAGGAACTAGTCACATTGCTTGAAAAAACAGCTTTAATAAGTAAAAACAAGGACAAAATCCTGAAACTTGTTGCCAATTTAAGCAGCATAAAAACACCTTTAAAAAAGGAAATCCTTGTTACCGCTCGTAAAGTTTTAAGATTAGTGATAAATGAAAACTGTAAAACCGAATTATCTCATTGGATTACTACATACACAAACAAAACCCAACAAACATTCGGAAGCTACTTGTTTTCTGAATCCAATTCGAATGTGTTTTCAGTAAAAGAAGTTTTGCCGGAATATCCAAAAAATGCCAAAGAAGACACCGACGGGCGAATGATTTTGCGCGATAATTTTGACGCCATTTTTACAAAATATCCCGAAGCATTAATTTTTGGTGAAGATGCGGGAAATATTGGTGATGTAAACCAAGGATTGGTGGGATTGCAGGAAAAATATGGAGAACTTCGTGTTGCCGATACCGGAATCAGGGAAGCAAGCATCATTGGTCAAGGAATAGGAATGGCATTGCGCGGTTTACGCCCTATTGCCGAAATTCAATATTTGGATTATCTGTTGTACGCTATTCAAATTTTGAGCGACGATTTGGCAACTTTGCAATATCGAACGGTGGGAAAACAAAAAGCGCCACTAATCATCAGGACTCGTGGTCATAGACTTGAAGGAATTTGGCATTCTGGTTCGCCAATGGGAATGATCATCAATGCTTTGAGAGGAATTCATATTTTGGTTCCCAGAAATATGACCAAGGCGGCCGGTTTTTATAACACCTTGTTGGAATCTGATGAGCCTGCATTGGTTGTAGAATGCTTAAATGGCTATAGAATAAAAGAAAAAATGCCGTTGAATTATGGTGAATTCAAAACTCCGATTGGCGAAATTGAAATACTAAAAAAAGGAGCTGATATCTCTTTGGTTTCTTATGGGTCTACTTTGCGATTAGTCGAAGAGGCTGCAAAAGAACTCATGGAAATTGGAATTGATTGCGAAATAATCGACATTCAATCCTTACTTCCATTCGATGTAAATAAAGATATTGTAAAAAGTATTGCCAAAACCAATCGATTATTGGTCATTGATGAAGACGTTCCTGGCGGGGCATCGGCTTATATTTTACAACAAATTATCGAAAATCAAGACGGATACAACCATCTAGACAGCAAACCACAAACTTTGACTTCCAAAGCGCACAGACCCGCTTATGGAACTGATGGAGATTATTTTTCGAAACCTTCTATCGAAGATATTTTCGAAAGAGTTTATGCCATGATGAATGAAGTAAATCCTTCGAAATTTCCAGGTTTATATTGACCGAAATACTTCTGATTGAAGTGAAAAGTCAATAATTATGAAAACACAACATAGTCAACTATGGGTTATGTTTTCATAATTATTGACCACCTTTTCAACTGTGGGTAGAAGCGAATAAATCTAGTGTTTATTAATTTTCCAAAGCTTAAGCTTATTACTCTATAATTTTCAACTTTCTTAAGGCGTTGTCTATTACACGATTGATTTCGATGGAAATCACGAATTTGTAATTGAGATAAACGTAGCTAATAGTTACTAGAATAGATTTTAATCCAATAGAAACAAGCGGATTAAAAGGGAATTGCCAGAAATAAAAAGCAAGGAATAAAACGAATGTCAACACCATGGAATATAAGGTTTGATTTGTAAAAGGATACAAATGCAAACGCTTAACCACAAAAAGTAATTTGGCTAAACTATATAAAGTAATCGACAATAATGTAGCAAAAGCTGAACCCATAATACCATATATCGGAATAAAAATTACATTTAATGCGACGGTTACAACAACCAAAAACACACCAAGAAACAATACAGCTCTGTAGTATTTTGTGTTAAAAATAATAGCGTTGTTATTCCCCAAAATCAAATCAAAATACTTTGATAATCCAATTAAAAAGACAACCAGAACTCCTCCAGCATAGTCTTTTGGCATAATTTCATACAACTGATTAATATTTACGAAAATGCATAACATCACAAAACCACCAACTATCTGGAGGTTAATTGATGTTTTTTTGTACAAACTATTTAGCTCATCGTGTTTGTTTTCTTGCATCAATTTTGCCGTGATTGGATAAACAATTTGATGCATGGCTCGACTTGGAACCGAAATAACCAAAGCAATGTAAGTCGCTACAGAATAATAGGCAATGTTTTCAATCTTCATATATTGATTCAGGATCATTTTATCACCGTCCAAAAGTAAATTAGCCACACTCCCCGACAAAATGATATAAAATGTATATTCCATCAAGTTTCTTACGTTGTGGGGAATACCAAATTGAAAAACTGGTTTCTTGATGTAAAAAGCATAAGACATAGTAACTAAAAAAGCTAAAAAATAAAT
>CAIOTL010000122.1 GCA_903861155.1 uncultured Bacteroidota bacterium | reverse complement strand
TTAAAATTATGGGGAGGTAATTTTTGGACAAGTGGTTATTACGTGAACACAGTAGGTCAATATGCTAATGAGGAAGCGATAAGAAAGTATGTTGAAAATCAAGGAAAACCAAAAGAAGTTTATAAAAAAATTTATTCAAATCAACTAAAACTGTTCTAATACCTCGTGGGCTCTGCCCCGAGGTAGTTTATTTTTATATGATTAGCAGTAAGTTTAAGTGCCTTGATTTATAAATCTTTAAAAAGAATTTTTTTTTTCATGGTTTCATCAATGCTAAAAGGGATTCTTGCCATTTTGACAAATTATTCAAATAGATTTCACGGTATTTTGCAATTATAATTTGATGTTTGATTTGAAAGTCATCATTCATTTCAAAATTCCAATTGTTATCTCTAAAAACAGTTTCAAAATTAAAAACATTACCAACAAGCTTTTTATAATCTATAGCTAAATCTTGATGAAGGTTTGAATGCAGTATTGGTTTAATTTCGGCTTTGTAAAACGCTTCAGTTGTTTCATTAACGGCCAAACCTTTTTCAATCCAATGTTCATTTAGCGCCACATCTTCATATTTAAAAAAATCCGTTATGAGTTTATCCGAAAACCAATGTGGTAGTTTAACATTGGGTAGATTTAAATTTACTAATCCATCTGAATCGGATTGGATTTGAGAATTAGGAATCATAGAGGAATTGAACAAATACCACTCTGAATCCATAATTAAATAAATGAGTTTTCTTGTTTTAAGTTTTGCCAGCCAAGTTCTATAGCGAACAGGGCCTTTGGAGAAAAGTTCAGGATCAATGACCATTTTTCGCACTTTAGTCCCCATCCGAACTTGAAGTATTGGAGCTACGTGATATCCCCAATCGATTATTCCATTTGGGGATAAATTTTTTTTATCGGCAAACGAAATCAAGCGAGAGCTATTCATGGCATAAACTACAGGTGCAAATGCCCAAATTTTGGCACATTTATAGCCTTTAGATTCTAATAGTAAACTGATATAATGCGAAATATTATGGCAATTGGCTTGTTGATAACCAAAAGGAATTCCGGAAATACTAATTTCTGCAAATAAGGCTTTAGCTATATTTAGATCTATTATTGATGCTTTTCTAGCCGTTAAAAGGGGATGTTTTTTTTTAATAATATGATTTTATAATAAATTAAAGTACAGGTATTACATCAACTTCTACTTTTACTGAATGGTCTCCTGAACTAAAAATAATTCCCTTTAGAGGTGAAACATCGGCAAAATCTCTTCCATAAGCAGTAACAATGTGACGTTGTTGTGGAATCATGTTATTAGTTGGATCGAATTCGCACCAACCCATTTCGGGAATATAAACTGAAATCCAAGCGTGTGAGGCATCGGAACCTCCCAGTTTTGGTTTATCTTTTGGCGGAAGTGTCTCAATATATCCACTCACATATCGTGCTGGAATTCCAAGGCTTCTCAAACAGGCAATCGCTAAATGAGAGAAATCTTGGCAAACCCCTTTTCGTTCTTTAAGTACTGTTTTTAATGGTGTATTGATATTGGTAGCACCTGATTTGAATTGAAATTCAGTATATATTTTTTTTATTAAATCCAACACAGCTTCAAAAAGAGATACCTTTGGAGTCAAACAGGTTTTGGCAAAAGCAATAATTTCATCGTCCCAATTTATAAATTGGCTTGGTAATTGGTATTGTAAAACTTGAGTTTTAAGTTCATGATTGTCCTGGAATTTTTGTGTTGCTTCTACACAAGTAATAGGGTTTAAGGTTTGAACAGCGTTATTTAGAATTTCAATCTCGCTTGAAACAATCACTTTTAATGATTTATGTGATTCGTGAATCGAAAAATAATGCTGGATGTTTCCAAAATAATCAGTTCGCGTATATATTTTATATGGTTTAGGTTCGATTTCTATTTTGAAATTCGTGCATATTTGTTTGGCAGAATTCCTTGGTTGCAGGCACAAAATACTTTGGTAATTGTACACTTCATTTGAATAGGAATAGCTAGTCTGGTGTTTTAAATTATATTTCATCGGTTTCTCTATTTTCAAGTGTTTCTAAAACAGAATGTTGCATTACAGAATGGTTGAAATATAAACTAGACAAATTATTAGAAACATTCGACATCAGTTCAAAAACTTTCGAAAGAGTATGATCTAATTCTGGGCGAAATTGTTTTTCCTCATCCACTTGTATTAAAGTATCGGCATTAATTAATTTGATAATTGTACTGGCTTCCAAAGCTGATTTTTCGGCAATACTTAGTCGCTGAGGTTCCATTGTTTTAGGTAATTTAGAAAGATAGTAGGAAAGTGTATCCAATAAAAAAGAAAGGGTATATGGCAAGTTTTTTTCTAAAAATACCATATTTATTAATGCTTTCAAGCTCGAATGTGATTTATAAATATTTCGATATTGAGTCAATAAATTATGTTTTTCTAAAATGGCTTCTATCAAAACGGCTTCTTCTTCCTCATTTTTTTTATAATTAAAAGTAGAGCGAAAAACAGAGATTAAGGACAGTATTCGTTCAATGTTTTTTCCCGTTTCTAATAGATAAAAGCCATTATCTCGCGGTAAAGTTT
>CAIOTL010000121.1 GCA_903861155.1 uncultured Bacteroidota bacterium | reverse complement strand
GAGGTGTTTTTTAGATTCATCAAACAAGAACTAAATGTCAGCCATCTTGTCTCGCTCAGCAAAAACGGAATAGAAGTTATGATTTATTGGAACTAAGAGAGCTTATTACTGGAATAATGATTGTATTTTCGGGTAGAAATCCCTCAAAAGTCTTTAAAAAATAAGTGGCCAGAATTTCTTCCGACCACTACTACTTAATTGCCTCTTTTCTTTTTTAACCATTTGATGATGATTGGAATTGTAGCGGCTAAAATCATTCCATACGAATTAGAAAATATTGATTTATAATACCCAATACCTTCATTAATGATTTTTTTAACCGTCAAGCTCTCATTGATTTTTTGAACATTCCAAACCATTTTCTGATAACTAAGCTCTTTTTCGAGTTTCAAGATTTTTAGTTCTAATTCAATCTGTTCGTAAGAAGAATATTTTTTGGTTTCCATATTTTAGTCGTTAAAAAAGATTTCCGAAAATTTTTCCAAAATTGGACCTTCAACAATTTTATCTTTAACCAAAAATAATAGTCCTGTAAAGAGTAAATAAATTCCTCCAACAATTAAAAATCCAAACGCATTGCTATCCAAATAAGAGCCAATAGCAAAAGCACAAGCAATCGAGAAAAACAATAAAACCATTAAAAAACAAATAAAAATCAGGAAAAATTTAACAATCATTGTGGTTGATTTCATCACCACTTTGAAACCTCTTAATTTGTAATAAGCAATATTACTTTCAACGAAAGCTTGTGCTTGTTCCTGAATATTTTCAGTGTGTTCCTTTAGTTCTTCGAAAGCCATAATTAAAAAGTGTTTTAATTTAATTTTTTGCCGCTACTGCTTTTTCTTTTTGAAGTTTTGCGTTCTGTTCTTTTAATTCCGCTAATTTTTTTTCCAAAAATGAAATCACGTCTTCTGTCTTATGACTCATATTCGAAATCATATCTTCGTAATTTTCTTCTAATACATTTCTAGATTTGGAAAATTTTTCCTTCAATTCCTCTGTCGCTTTTTCAAGTTTATGTTTCAATTCCTCTTTCGCATCATCAAAACCATCTTTGATTTTTTCACGGGTTCTTGAACCTTTATCTGGAGCAAACAAAATTCCAACTCCCGCTCCAATTGCCGCACCTGTTAAAAGTGCCAAAACTGTATTTCCTGTGTTGCTTGACATAATATTTACTATTTAAATTAATATTGGAATAAAGTTACGGGATTTATCAACATAACTGTGTTAACAACCAGTTAAAGTAGGTGGGCTTTACTTAAAACACGCACAGGGTTGCGTCATTGAATAAACTTTCAAAAAAGGCAAACATAGTAGTCATGTTTTTAAAACCGCTTTAAAAAAGACTTATGAAAGCCTTTTTTGATTGGAAATTCCTATAACAAATAGAAATTTTATAGAAGTTTTCAATGATTAAAAAATCGCATTGTTTATGCGATTTATAGTGTCAAAACTAGGATTGAATTTCATTTAATAATTCCAAAACGTCTACGTGGGTTTCAGTTTTTTTTAAATTTAATATTTCAGTATTGGATAGGGAAAAAAATATAGGTTCTTTTAAAATGTTTATTAAAGCATATTTTCTTACATCCGCTAATTGGCTTTTTAAAGACATTGAAAATAGTTTTTTCAAACTTTCAATATCTGGGAAAATAGACACCAATCTTTCCTCCTTCGAAAAATTTAAAATCAAATTCGAAAATAATAAAGAAGTGTTGTCGTTTTTTATGTTTTTGACAATTGTATTCACAATCAAACTGTAATTGTCAATACTTTTTATGTTGTCAACAATTAATTTCAGGATAACATCGGCAACATTCCCGTCCTTTTCCTTTACATATTTATTGATTTCCTTTTGAGTATTCATCAATAAATTTTCTTCTTTTTTCCCCTTTTCTTCCCAAGCATCTTTGAGTCCAACAGTTTTGTTGAAAACCAATTTTTTGAATGAAGAATCTTTGTCCACATTGAAATATCCCAAACGTTGAAATTGGAATTTTTCACCTGGGTTAACTATTGAAAGACTTGGTTCCACAAATCCTTTGATGATTTGCAAAGAATTAGGATTCATAAATTCCAAGAAATTTTTGTCTTTGTAACTATCTGGCGCTTCGTCTATAAAAAGTCTGTCATACAACCGAACTTCGACTTCTATGGCGTGTTGGATCGAAACCCAATGCAAGGTTCCAGATACTTTTCTTTGACTGGCTTCGCTCCCACTTCCGCTACGGGAATCTTCATCATAAACAACGTGAATTTCAGTAATATTGCCTGTCGCGTCTTTGACAACACTTTCTCCTTTAATAATATAAGCATTTTTCAATCTCACTTCTTTTCCAATGGATAAACGAAAAAATTTGGCTGGAGCTTCTTCTAAAAAGTCTTCTCTTTCAATTAAAATTTCTCTTGAAAATGGTACTTTTCTAAAACCAGCACTTTCATCTTCTTGATTGTTTTCGGCTTCAAGCCATTCTTCTTTTCCTTCAGGATAATTGGTAATTACTACTTTTATTGGATCTAAAACCGCCATAACTCTTGGAGCAGTTTTGTTCAAGTCTTCCCGCAAACAAAACTCCAAAAGCGAAACATCAATCACGTTTTCGCGCTTGGCTACGCCAATTATATCACAAAATTTCCGAATGGAATTCGCCGTGTAACCTCTTCGGCGTAAACCTGAAATCGTTGGCATTCTCGGGTCGTCCCAACCGTTTACAATGTTTTCCTGAACCAATTGCAACAGTTTACGCTTGCTCATTACGGTGTAATTCAAGTTCAAACGCGCAAACTCATTCTGATTCGGTCTAACTTTCTTATCATCAAAAATTTGGTCTAAAAACCAATTGTACAATTCTCTGTGCATTACAAATTCCAAGGTGCAAATAGAATGCGAAACTTGCTCGATATAATCACTTTCGCCGTGAGCGAAATCATACATTGGGTAAATATTCCAATCGTCTCCTGTTCTATGATGATGACGATGCAAAACTCGGTACATCAAAGGATCGCGCATCAACATATTGGTCGATGTCATATCAATTTTGGCGCGCAAAACGTGACTTCCTTCTGGGAAATCACCCTTTTTCATTCCTTGGAACAAAGTCAAATTTTCTTCTACAGAACGATTTCTAAATGGTCCGTCAATTCCGGGTTGTGTTGGTGTTCCTTTTTGAATTGCCATTTCCTCGGACGATTGGCTGTCAACATAGGCTTTTCCGCTCTTGATCATTAGAACCGCCCAATCGTATAATTGTTGGAAATAATCGGAAGCATAACGTTCTTCAGCCCAATTGAAGCCCAACCATTGCAAATCTTCTTTGATGGCGTCAACATATTCCTGCTCTTCTTTGGCTGGATTAGTATCATCAAAACGTAGGTTTACAGGTGCATTGTAACGCAATCCCAAACCAAAATTCAAACAAATGGATTTAGCGTGACCAATGTGTAAATAACCATTAGGTTCTGGTGGAAAACGAAAGCGTAATTTATCTTGGGGAAAACCGTTTGCTAAACTGTCTTCGATAATTTGTTCTATAAAATGAAGTGATTTCTCTTCGGTTGACATAATTTTGTTTAATTTTAGCAAAGATAAAAATTTAGACGATAGATAATAGATGAATAGATAATAGATACGTTATTATTTACCTTTTTAACTCAATACTGTAAACTGAATATTAAATATATGGGAACTATAAAACTAAAAAATATCCGTACTTATTCCTATCACGGTTGTTTGATAGAAGAAGGAAAAATTGGTTCTGATTATTCAGTTGATTTAGAAGTTAAAACTGATTTACAACAATCTGCAATATCAGATGATTTAAAAGACACGGTAGATTATGTGCTTTTGAACCAAATTGTAGTTGAAGAAATGGCGATTCGATCTCATTTATTAGAACACGTTGCTCAAAGAATAATTACAAGATCTTTCAAGGAAATTCCATCTATTTGGTGGATAAAAGCTGCAGTTTCAAAAATAAATCCTCCTATTGGTGGTGATGTTGAAGCAGTTACCATCGAAATGGAGCAATCTAGAAATTAGGTTAATTGGAATTAGAAATTAGAATTACTAATTTTTTAAACTTTTTGAACTTTAAACTTTAAAACTTTAAACTTTTTAGTTACTTTTGCCGTCCATTCAATTATGGCGTCGTGGCCGAGCGGCTAGGCTGGGCTCTGCAAAAGCTCCTACTCCGGTTCGAATCCGGACGATGCCTCTAAAAGAGATACAGAAATGTGTCTCTTTTTTTTATAGCATTTTTAGAAAAAATGAATTAAAGTTATAGTTCGAATCCGTCCCGAAAGCTTTAGGGAGATACCTCTAAAACCTTCAAGGAAATTTGAGGATTTTTTGTAGTAAATTAAACAGATTGTCCAAATTTGCCGTAGTAGCAATTATAAGGCGTTTGTATTTAATTATGTTTGAAATTCTATACTTTCTGTTGGAGAAATTTCTATCGAATATTTGCCATTTCCTAAATTCTCTCCTTTCCAAACATTCCAGGAAGAATTATTTCTATTTATTTCTGTTACCTTTAAATTTATAAAATCAACATAAATCAAAGTTGTTTTTGGCCACGAATTTTTGTCGTCGAACATTCTCAGAAAAGCTCCTTTTTCTGTTGAATAGATAAATTCTCCAAAAAAATTTCCTTCTAACTTTTGGCTAATGCTTTCCACATTTGTTTTTAAACTATAAATTTTTACAATTCCATCAAATGCCGTTTCATTTTCAAGCTTTTTTTAAAAAATAACAGAATTAATTTCTGTCCAAATATTATATTTTTCTGATGTATAATTTAGTTCCATAAATGATGGCTTATAACTCGGGTATTTTACTATCTATCATTTTTAATTCAAAACATCTATTTATCAATCTTTTCCAAAACATTTTTCAATTTCTCTTTTTCCTTTGGAAACCAACCCTGAGTAATTAAGACCACTCCAAAAACCATTAAAACAATACTGATGCCTTTCTTTATTTTAAGAATATTGATTGGTGTCATCTTTGATTTTAACTGCTTTGCCAATACAATCTTGATACAATCAACAAACAAATAAGATAGAATCACCGTTGCAAAAAAGGTCATCATTCTGGAAGTTTGCATGTCTAGTTTTGGTCCAACCGAAATGATAATGGCCAACCAAAATCCTAAAACTCCAATGTTAATGATGTTTAAAAAAAATCCTTTGGCAAAAAGACTTCCGTAGTTTTTTCTGATGATTTCCTTGTCAATAATTTCGGTGTTTATTTTTTCTTCCTTTTTTAATTTAACAAATGAAAATACTCCATAAACCAGCATCAATAGACCACCAAATATAAAAAGCGAGGGCTTATCTTTTAAATTTTGAATGAGTCTATAACTTCCGAGATAAGCAATGGTGATAAAAAAAATATCTCCTAACACAACACCTAAATCAAACACTAAAGCCGCTCTAAATCCTTTTATAATACTGGTTTCCAGTAATATAAAAAAAACAGGTCCGATCATGAAACTTAAAAAAATTCCCCATGGAATTCCTGATAAAATATCGTTTATCATTAAAATTTAATTTTATTAAAAATACAATTATAAACAAAAATAGAATTACTTTTCTATAATTGTTCCTCCTAAAATTGTTTTTTGATTAATCTGTTTTGGTTTGCCATAAATTTCTATGGTACCGCCAGCTTTTACTTTTGCATCGACTAATAAAGTGGCAAAAACTTCGGCCTGACCTCCAGCTGAAACGGTTATCGATGTTTGCGAAGTGTGCAATTCTTTTCCTTCATAAATTCCGCCTGAGGCAATAATACAGTTTTGATTGGTCGCGTTTCCGGATAATACTATGATTCCGCCGGTAACCGCCCTTACATTTGCTTTTTGCACCTCTAAATCTACGCTTATTTGAGCTCCTTCACTGCAATCCAAATCAATTGATGTTTGATCAAAAGCTTTGTCGCTTGAAACATAACTTCCTTCATTTGCATCAATAGTTGCTATCTTTTTAAAAAATAATTGAATTTTAATATCGTCGCCCGACAATAATTTTGGAAATGGCATTCTTAATTTTAATTCCCCGTTTTTGTTCACCGCTTCAACTTCATTTTCCCTGTTTCCATTTATAATTATTTTGTTTTCAGTCGATGGAATCAGTTTCACGTTGAGTTTGTCAAATACTTTAACCGAGTCAAAATCTCCAAGATCTCTCGTAACTTGTGCGAATGTGATTTGATATAATAATATGACGGCAATAATTAGCAAATTTTTCATTTTGTTTGTGTTTATTCGTTTCTTTTAATAAAATTAAAATCCAATTGTTTTTTTACTAAATCGGCATTTTTTACCTTAACGTAAATTTCATCGCCTAATTGTAATAATGACTTTGTTGTTGCTCCAACCAATGCATATTGTTTTTCGTCAAAAGTATAATAATCATCCTTAATTTCTCTTATTCGAACCATTCCTTCACATTTGTTTTCGATAATTTCCACGAAAATTCCCCATTCGGTAACTCCTGAAATTACTCCTAAAAATTCTTGAACATTGTGATTTTGCATGTATTTTACCTGCATATATTTGATGGAATCACGTTCAGCATTGGTGGCCAATCCTTCCATTGTCGAAGAATGCAAACATTTTGCTTCATACTTTTCTTCATCCACAGATTTTCCACCGTCGAGATAAAACTGCAACAATCGATGTACCATAACATCAGGGTAACGGCGAATTGGCGATGTAAAATGACTATAATAATCGAATGCCAAACCATAATGACCAATATTATCTGTCGAATATTTGGCTTTACTCATCGTTCTAATCGCAAGAGTATCTATCAAATTCTGCTCTTTTTTTCCTGCAACATCGTTCAATAAAGCATTCAATGATTTCGAAATATCACCTTTATTTCTGAAATCAATTTTGTACCCAAATTTTGCAATTACGGTTTGCATTGCTATTAATTTATCCTCATTAGGTTCATCATGAATACGATAAATAAAGGTTTTTTTTTGTTTCCCAATATATTCTGCCACTTTTTTATTAGCCAAAAGCATAAATTCTTCAATCAAATGATTGGCATCTTTCGAAATTTTAAAATAAACTCCTTCCGGTTCGCCTTCTTGATCTAAATTGAATTTTACTTCTACTTTGTCAAATGAAATGGCACCGTTATTCATTCGGTTTCTTCTTAAAATCTTAGCTAATTGGTCTAATTTTATAGTCGCTGCTACAATTTCCTTTGAAACTTGATGTGAACTTCCAGTAATCGAAATTTCTTCCGGAATTATATCCCCTTTGGTTTCTATAATATGCTGCGTTTCTTCGTACGAAAATCGTTGGTCAGAAAATATAACCGTTCTACCAAACCATTGATTTACCACCTGAGTTTTTTCGTTAATTTCGAATATGGCCGAAAAAGTATATTTTTCTTCGTGTGGTCGTAGTGAACAAGCATAATTTGATAAAACTTCGGGTAACATTGGTACCACTCGATCCACTAAATATACCGAAGTGGCTCGTTGATAAGCTTCATCATCTAGTATTGTTCCTTCTTGAAGATAATAAGAAACATCTGCTATATGAACCCCTATTTCGTAATTTCCATTTTCTAGTTTTTTGAATGACAAGGCATCATCAAAATCTTTCGCATCTTTTGGATCAATAGTGAAAGTTAATGTGTCTCGCATATCACGTCGCTTTTTAATCTCTATTTCATTT
The DNA here is from genome assembly GCA_903861155.1 of uncultured Bacteroidota bacterium. Classification (GTDB taxonomy): domain Bacteria; phylum Bacteroidota; class Bacteroidia; order Flavobacteriales; family Flavobacteriaceae; genus Flavobacterium. The sequence goes on along the minus strand of CAIOTL010000121.1, from coordinate 828 downwards.
ATCGTTGTGTCTATTTTTTGTGCATAAACTTCTACTTCTACTGGAAATTCGGCTGGTAAACCATATTCTGCCAAGATAGCGTGAATTTCAGTATCGTGTTCCCCTGGTTTTCCAAGAACTTTAACAACAGTTCCAAAAGGACTATCAGCTTTTTTGGGCCAATCTTCGATATGAACCAAAACAACATCGCCTTGTTCCGCTTCACCTAATTTATCTTTTGGTATAAAAATATCCGTATACATTTTGGGATTTGCCGTTGATACAAAAGCAAAATTCTTTTGAATATCAATAACTCCAACAAAATCAGTCTTTTTTCTTTCTACAACTTCAATAACTTCTCCTTCTGGTCTTCTCCCTTTTCTTCTATTATAAACATACACTTTTACGGTGTCTTTGTCTAAAGCTCTATTTAAATTATTCGTTGGAATAAAAACATCTTCTTCTAATTCAGGACAAACAAAATAAGCAGTTTTTCGCCCAGTCATATCGATAGTTCCGGTATAGTAATCTTGACTAATCGCCTTAACAAGATATTTTCCAGGTTCGGTTTCGACAACCTTTTTTGTAGAAGCAAGAATTTTTAAATCTCTAATAATCTCATTCCTGCTTTTAGTATCATCAACATCCAAAATAGTTGCTATTTGTTTATAATTAAACGCTTTATTAGCATTCTGTACTAATATTTTTATAATTTTACCAGAGAAATCTTTCTCTTTTTTTTCTGGCTTTCTCAGTTTTTTACTCATAAATTGTTTCTTAAAAGTCTAAAATTACAAAATAGTATTCAGTATAGAGTAATCAATACTTAGATTTAAATAAATAATAACT
>CAIOTL010000120.1 GCA_903861155.1 uncultured Bacteroidota bacterium | reverse complement strand
AATTATTTTGAGTGTGCAAATTTACACTAATTTTTCAATAATCAAATCTTTGTGTGGCTTTTTTTATATAATTGTAAAAAACGATTTTTGCCCTTGAATATATTGGGAATTGCTATATTTGTGGATTAATAAATAAATACTTTCAACTATGAACGAAATTATAAAGAAAAATGGGATTTTATATGGAATAATTACTGGAGTCGTAGGCGCATTAATAACAACTTTAATATATTCAATAGATTTAAAATTATTCACTTCAATGTGGATTGGTTTCGTAAGCATTGCCATCTATATAGTGATTGGGATAGTTTTACTTTTTAAAACCAAGCAAGAACTAAAAGGAATATTTTCTTTTAAAAATGCTTTCACCACCTATTTTATTTCGGCTACAATTGGAATTTTAATTTCCGTCGTTTTTAATATTATTTTATTTAATATAATTGATCCTTCTGTAAAGGACACCCTTAAAGAATTAACGATAAAATATATGGCGGAAACTATGCAAAAGTTCAACACTCCCCCATCTGCCATTAATGAAGCGATGAAAAAACTCCAAGAAAACGACCCTTATTCTGTTATTGAATTAATAAAAGGATCTATATTTAAAATAGCGTTTAGCGCCCTTTTTGGATTATTATTAGCTTTGGTATTTAAAAGTAAACCTTCCCAAGAATAAAAACTAATGAATTTATCCATACTCATTCCGCTTCTCAACGAAGACGAATCACTCAAAGAACTTTATAGCTGGATTATTTCGGTCATAAAATCGAACAATTATTCCTACGAAATCATTTTTATAGATGACGGAAGTACCGATAATTCTTGGTCTATTATCGAAGAATTAGCTGTTGGAGATCCGGGTGTGAAAGGCATTCGATTCATGAAAAACTTTGGAAAATCACAAGCTTTACATGCCGGTTTCAACAAAGCTCAAGGCGACGTGGTAATCACGATGGATGCTGATTTACAGGATAGTCCAGAAGAAATTCCAAATTTATACAACATGATTATTTCCGAAAAATTCGATTTAGTTTCCGGTTGGAAAAAGAAAAGATATGATTCAGTCGTTTCGAAAAACTTGCCATCGAAATTATTTAATTGGGCTGCCAGAAAAACATCGGGTGTCGAATTGAATGATTTTAATTGCGGATTAAAAGCCTACAAAAATGTAGTCATCAAAAACATTGAAGTTTCGGGTGAAATGCACCGATACATTCCTGTTTTGGCCAAAAACGCAGGTTTTGATAAAATTGGTGAAAAAGTGGTGCAACATCAAGCTAGAAAATATGGCGAAACCAAATTTGGGATGGAACGTTTCATTAACGGCTTTTTGGATTTAATTACCATTTGGTTCTTGTCAAAATTTGGCAAAAGACCGATGCACTTGTTTGGCGCCATGGGCTCCCTAATGTTTATTATCGGATTTTTATTGGCCAGCTACATTGGAATAATGAAATTGTACAATCTCTACCATCATTTAGCTTATCATTTGGTAACGAGCAATCCTTGGTTTTATATTGCGCTAACAACAATGGTTTTGGGAACACAATTGTTTTTGGCAGGATTTCTTGGTGAAATCATTTTGAGAACAAAAAACAATGAGGAGAGGTATAAAGTTTCGAAGGAAATAAATTAATCTCAAATAAAAGATATTCAAATTTCAAAAAATATACAAAAATGGAAATCAAAAAAAACTTTTTAGATGCAGTAAATGAATGGCTTACACCAACATTTGACGATGAAACCCAAAAAGAAATCAAAGAAATAATGACTTCTTCACCAAAAGATTTAGAAGAAAGTTTTTATAAAAATCTAGAATTCGGAACTGGAGGAATGCGTGGAATTATGGGGGCAGGAAATAATCGCATCAATAAATATACACTTGGCAAAAGCACACAAGGTCTATCGGACTATATGCACAAATCATTTCCAAACCAAGCTTTAAAAGCTGTAATTGCTTATGACTGTCGTAAAAACAGTAATACATTAGCAAAAACTGTTGCCGATGTTTTCTCAGCAAATGGAATCGAAGTTTATCTATTTTCGGATTTACGTCCAACACCTGAGTTGTCATTTGCACTAAAATATCTGAGCTGCCAATGTGGAATCGTTCTTACAGCTTCGCATAATCCTCCTGAATACAATGGTTACAAAGTATATTGGGAAGATGGCGGACAAATTGTACCTCCACAAGATGAAGGTATTATCAATACCATTGAAAAATTAAATTACAATCAGATTAAGTTTGATGCAAACGAAGATTTGATACATTATATAGATACTGAAGTAGATCAAGCTTTCATAAATTCCACTATTGAGAATGCCAGTTTTGGAACTTCGGCTGAAGCCAAAAAAAATCTAAATATCGTTTTCACTTCATTGCACGGAACTTCCATAAAATTAGTTCCAGATACTTTATCGAAAGCGGGTTATACAAATGTCCATCTTGTTCCGGAACAATCAGTCCCAGATGGGAATTTTCCGACGGTGAAATCTCCAAATCCTGAAGAGCCGGAAGCATTGACTATGGCTTTGGCTTTGGCAAACAAAACCAACTCGGATATTGTTATTGGAACTGATCCTGATTGTGATCGTTTAGGGGTTGCCGTTCGAAATAATGAAGGCAAAATGACCTTGTTGAATGGAAACCAAACAATGATTTTGATGACTGCTTTTTTATTGAAAGAATGGAAAAAAGCGGGAAAAATAAACGGAAAACAGTTTGTGGGTTCAACTATTGTTTCAACACCAATGATTATGGAATTGGCGACAGCTTATGGCGTAGAATGCAAAGTGGGTTTGACTGGCTTTAAATGGATTGCCAAAATGATTAAGGATTTTCCTGAATTGGAATTTATTGGCGGTGGCGAAGAAAGTTTTGGATTTATGGTAGGCGATGCCGTTCGTGATAAAGATGCGGTTGCCGCGACATTATTAGTATGTGAAATTGCAGCTCAAGCCAAAGCCAAAGGAAGCACGGTTTACAAAGAATTATTACAATTATATGTAGAACACGGATTTTATAAAGAACATTTGATTTCAATTACTAAAAAAGGAATGGAAGGTTTGGCAGAAATCAATCAAATGATGGTTACCATGCGTAATAATCCCGTGAAAGAAATTAACGGACAAAGAGTAATTATGCTGGAAGATTACAAATCGTCTATCGCCAAAAATTTACTAACTGGTGAGGAAGAAACAATGAATATCCCTAAAGCTGACGTACTAATATATTACACCGAAGATGGTTCGAAAATTTGCGCAAGACCAAGCGGCACTGAACCAAAAATTAAATTTTATATTAGCGTAAACACCAAATTGAATTCTGTGGAAGATTCCATGGAAGTAGAAGCCATATTGAACGAAAAAATAAAAAATATTATTGCTGCAATGCAATTGAGCTAATGAGCAATTTTAAGAAAATATTTCCCTTTATAATTCCGTATAAAAAATACGCTTACTTCAACATATTTTTCAACGTGTTGTACGCACTTTTCAGCACGCTTTCTTTTATGTCGTTAATCCCAATGATGCAGGTTTTATTTGACCAAACTAAAAGAAATACAGTGATGCCAACTTTCAAAGGAATTTGGGAATTTAAAAAATTTGCCGAAGATTATTTAAGCTATTACATCACCAATGCAACAGACTCATACGGTGTTGGATATACTTTATCAATTATGGTAATCGTCATAATCTCCATATTTTTATTGAAGAATTTGAGCGATTATTTGGCAATGTTTTTTATTACTTTTTTGAGAAATGGTGTCTTGAGGGATATTCGAAATGCGATGTACAAAAAAACCATCAATTTGCCGCTTTCCTTCTTTTCCGAAAAAAGAAAAGGGGACACGATTTCCAGAATTTCCGCCGATGTAAACGAAGTGCAAACTTCTTTTCTTTCAATTCTTGAATTGATTGTAAAAGAACCTTTGACCATTATTTTTACCATCATTGCAATGCTCACGATTAGCGCGAAACTAACCCTTTTCGTATTTGTCTTTATTCCGATTTCAGGTTATGTTATTTCATTAATTGGAAAACAACTAAAAAAGAAATCGACACGGGCACAACAAGAACAAGGTATATTTCTGTCGACTATCGAAGAAACCCTTGGCGGATTGAAAGTCGTGAAAGGCTATAATTCCGAAAAATATTTCAACCGAATATTTCAAGAATCAACCCAACGGTTTTTCGTATTGTCGAATAGTATTGGAAATAGACAAAACTTGGCTTCGCCAGCAAGCGAATTTATGGGAATTATGGTTATCGCCATTTTGCTTTGGTACGGCGGCCATATGGTTTTGATTGAAAAAACCTTGAACGGCGCTGCATTTATTGCGTATATGGGACTGGCCTATAACATTCTTACTCCGGCAAAATCAATTTCAAAAGCATCGTATGCCATCAAAAGAGGAAATGCGGCGGCAGAGCGAATATTAGAAATTCTACATCAAGAAAATACGATCACGAGCAAAAAAGAGGCTCTGAAAAAAGATTCATTTGAATCCAATATTACGATAAAAAATGTTAACTTTAAGTACGAAGACGACATCGTTTTAAAGAATTTTTCATTGGAAGTTAAAAAAGGACAAACCGTGGCACTCGTGGGTCAATCTGGAAGTGGAAAAAGCACCATTGCCAACTTATTGACACGCTTTTATGATGTGAATGAAGGAACGATTTCAATTGACAGCATTGACATAAAAGACATTCATTTGCAATCGCTTCGTGGTTTGATGGGATTGGTGACACAAGACAGCATTTTGTTTAATGACACCATAAAAGCTAATATTTCGCTCGGAAAACTGGACGCAACCGACGACGAAATCATCGAAGCCTTGAAAATTGCCAATGCGTATGAGTTTGTCAAAGATTTACCTCTTGGAATTTACACCAACATTGGCGACAGCGGAAACAAACTTTCCGGTGGTCAAAAACAAAGATTATCCATTGCGCGTGCGGTTTTGAAGAATCCACCGATAATGATTTTGGACGAAGCCACATCAGCATTGGACACCGAAAGCGAAAAATTTGTGCAAGTAGCGCTAGAAAATATGATGCAAAACAGAACCTCGATTGTGATTGCGCACCGACTTTCGACCATTCAAAAAGCGGATAAAATTGTGGTAATGCAAAAAGGAGAAATTGTAGAACAAGGAACGCACGATGAACTAATTGCTCTTAACGGAACATATAACAAATTGGTAACAATGCAATCATTTGAATAATGATTAAAATTGTAGATTTTTGAAGGATATTTAAATTAAAATGTATCTCAACAACAAAAACATCAAGCTTCCTGAAGATCCAAATACTATTGTTTGGAAATACTTGGACTTGTCCAAGTTCCTCGATTTGTTGCTATCGCAGAAGTTATTTATGTCGCGTTCAGACAAATTTGAAGACCAATACGAAGGCACTTTTAGCGAACCAACCTACGAGGAAATCAAAAGAATTTCCGAAAGCAATCCTGAATTTCTACAATATTACAAATCTCATCGCGAAAAAGTAGCCATCAGCAGTTGGCACATCAACGAATACGAATCGTTTGCGATGTGGCAAATTTTTACCCAGAACAGTGAAGGACTGGCCATACAATCTACAGTGGAAAGGTTGAAAAACGCTTTGGATTCCGAAAAAAATCACGAGCAATTCATCGGCGAAGTCAATTATATCGACTACAAAAAAGAATACATTCCGTTTGACGATATGTTTTTCCCTTTTTTATTCAAAAGAAAAAGTTTCCAATATGAAAGAGAAGTTCGCATCATTTCGGATGTGACTCAAAGCAACATTAAATTAAATGACGGGCTGAAAATAAATGTGGATATCAATCAACTGATTGAAAAAATCTACATTCACCCCAAATCCGAAAACTGGTATAAAAACCTCGTTATCGAATTGGTTTCGAAATTGGGATTTGATTTTACGATTGAAAAATCAGACTTGGAAAGTGATATTTTGATATAAGATCAAAACCTCATATTCACCTTCAAATTAAAAACCCTCGTGGTCATATAATTAGGAATCGCGAATTGATATTTGCTGTAAACGTCGCGAACCCAAGTATTGGTAATCGCGTTTTGGTTGTCGAAAAGGTTGAAAATTTCCAATCCAATAGCCAATTCCTTGAATCCTTTCAGCCAATTTTTAGTAGACGGATTTTTGCTGTCGATTAAAACTTTAAAAAATCCCACATCGGCACGGCGGTAATCTTTCAAACGATTTTGGTACAAATAAGGATTGGCATACGAAGGCGAACCACCTGGCAATCCGGTGTTGTAAACCAAATTCAGGTATAATTTTATACTTGGAATATTGGGCATAAAATCTTGAAACAGAAGCGCAAATTTCAATCTTTGGTCGGTTGGTCTGGAAATATAGCCTTGATTATTAATGTTTTCTTCGGTTTTTAAATAGCCAAAACTGAACCAAGATTCGGTTCCCGACACAAATTCTCCGTTCAATCGAAAATCAAATCCTTGAGCATACGCTTTGGCATCATTGGCGGCAGCATAACGAATCCGAACATTGTCCAAAGTATATGGATTCACGTCCGTAAGCAATTTATAATACAGTTCCGAAACCATTTTGAAAGGTCGATTCCACATTTTGAAACTATAATCATTACTCAAAACAATATGAATCGCCTGCTGCGCCCTGACATCTGGATTCACGACGCCATTGGCATCCCTCAATTCCCGATAAGAAGGCGGTTGTTGGTACAATCCTCCCGAAAGCCGGAAAAACATATCTTTGTTCCAATCGGGTTTCAAGCTAATTTGCGCCCTCGGACTAAACACAATTTGCGTTTTACTCACGATATCAACACCGGAAACTTCCCAACTTTGGGACCGTACTCCAGCATTCAACCAAATTTCATTTTTGCCCAAATACCCTTTTCGACTCCATTGTGCATACCCCGAAAGCCTACTTATGTCAACAAAATTAGTGGCTCTCACGTTTTGGTAAGGAACTAACGGCCCGGTATAAGGCGTATAAGGTTGGTCATTTTTCGGTAAAATAATAATAGGTGGGTTGAGGGAAAAACCAGCTGAATCAATCACTTCCCATTCAATGACTCTGTCGCGAACAGATTCTCGAGTGAATTTTGCTCCCCATTCAAATTGATTTTTATTCCAAGTATGGAAACCTTTTACCTCGACATTCGCAATTATTACGTCTAAATCATTGCGGGCGTGGTTGAGCTGCGAACCGATTCCCCTAGAATAGGTAACATTCCCAAAAGTCTGGGAACCCAAATTAGAATCAACTTCGCCCAAACGATATTGAGCCAAAACATCAAAATATTCCTGCTCTTGGGTATGATAAGCCGAAGCAATAAATTTGTAGGTTGTGTTTTCAGATGCCACATAAGTAGATTTTACCGCTCCAAAATAAGTGCCATATTTATCTTTTTCTTGCCCTTCGTAAAAAATCAAAAGCGCCAATGGCTTATCGATAGTTCCAAAAGTAGTTTCCCGAGTCAAGGGCTGATAATTGTAATTGTTTTGGGAAATATTTCCCAGAAAACTCCATTGCCATTTGTCCGAAGCTTTGAAATTTATATTCGTTTGAATATCGGCAAATGTAGGCGTATAATTCGTTTGCGTTTCCTGACTTTTAACCAAAAGACTGTTGTTACGATACCTGACTCCCGTAATTTCGGACCATTTTTTACTTTTGGAAACATTATCTATAGTGAGGCTTCCACCAAGGAAACTTGCTTCAAGAATGGCACCAAAATTTGAGGGTTTTCGGTAAGTTATATCCAAAACCGAAGATAATTTATCCCCAAATTTTGCCTGAAAACCTCCAGCCGAAAAGTCGACATTTTGAATCATATCCGTGTTCGTGAAACTCAATCCTTCCTGTTGGCCAGACCGAATAAGATAAGGACGATACACTTCAATTTCGTTTACATAAACTAGGTTTTCATCATAATTCCCGCCTCGAACGGCATATTGCGAACTCAATTCGTTATTGGAATTTACGCCCGGCAGGGATTTCAAAATATTTTCGACACCAGGATTGGCACCAGGAATTTTCCGAATCAATTCGGGCTCGATGGTTGTGATTCCCTGAACTCTTTTTTTGTTGTTTACCAAGATCACAACCTCTCCCATTTGCTCTTCTTGGTCATTCATCACCAAGTTGAACTCATATTCTTCTTTGGGTTTTAAAATTAAAGAAACAGTTGCCTTCTTTAGCGAAATATGCGAAAAAACAACCGTCACTTTTTGATTTTCGGGAACAGTTATGCTATAGAACCCATTTTCGTTAGATTTCGTTCCTAGTCCACGACAATACACGTTTACATTTTCTATAGGTTTCTTATTTTTATCAAGAATCACTCCGTTTATGTGGGCAGATTGAGCAAAAAAGACAGTTCCGAAACAGAAAAAAAGGAAAACAAATATTGTTTTATTTACACTCAAGGAATTTAATTTTTATTTTTTTGACTTCTGAAAAAATGAGTTTCAAAGATAGTAGAATTCCCCATATTATCCACAACAATTATTTTTAATTCATTAGCTCCTTCGGCAACGATGCCGTCACTAAAATTGTGGGTTATTTTTTTTTGTTTTGTAATCATATTCAAATAAAATCCAGTTACCGTTCAAATAACCATTATAGGATTTTATGCCTGAAAGTCCATCGCTTATGGTAAATTGAATGATTGATTTGTCGCTTATCCATTTTCCTTCGATAGAATTTGCTATGGTGATTTTTGGAGGTGTTTCATCCAAAACCAATGCAAACTTGCCCAAAGTTTTTGTTTTGGCGGTAAAAACGCTGTCTTTTCGAAAGGTTGGAATATAGCTGATTTTTTTGCCATCGATGGCAGCAATGAACAATTTTTCTCTTTGAACTTCGGTATGTTTATGGTCTTCCATCGAAATGGTGAAATTGGTGTGAGCCGGAACTGTGTCTTCGTGAAGAAACATCGTGTCATTTTTTACGTCGAAATTCAGATAAAAATCATCGTAAAATGTCCTAGCAGGGAAAAAGACCGACATATTTTCTTTGGTGAAATTGCTGTCGTTATTTGCCTTGACGAAATATTTCGAAACAATAGGTTCTTGAGCAATAATTGCGGGCAATGAGCCATATTTTATCGGGATAGAAACGATGGTTTTATTCTCATAAAAATCGGAAACTTCAATGCGGTAAACTGAAGTCAAATTAGGCCTTACCGTCAGAACACCATTGGTTTCATCCGTTTTAATTATGCTCAGTTTATAGGGATTCCACATAAATAATTTCTGGATTCTCTGCTGCGTTTTCTTGTATCTTGAATAATCGATTAGTGCGTTTACATACCGCATTTCATCAAATGAATAAGTGTCAAATTGGTAGCCAAAATCAGGTGTTCCGTTGTTAAAAGTCTGCACCTTGAAAACTCCATTTTTGTCGAACGAGACGTCATCATAATCGAAAGTGTTAATGCCAAAACCAATTTTGCCGTTGGCAACCACCTTATCCGCCAGATAAGTTCCGTCTTTTTGCAACGACAAATTCAGCAACAATGGCCGTTTTGATTGATTTACAACAGTTTCATCGTCCAACGGATAAACATAAACACTTGAAATAACGGGTTTCTTAGTATCCTTCATATATTTATCGAAACCAAAAAACATTGGATTAATAATATTCTCGGTTATGTTATCCCGAAATTCGAAATGCAAATGCGGTCCTTCGGAAGAGCCAGTATTCCCAGAAATCGCAATAATTTGACCTTTCTTGACAACTAATTCCCCAGGTTTCAGATACATTTCAATTTCAAAAGCCTTGTCGGCATAATGTGTGTTTTTGATAAAATATTCAATAGCAGCGGTGGCTCTTTGCAAATGGCCGTAAACCGAAGTATATCCATTTGAATGGGTAATATAAATGGTTTTGCCGTTTCCAAAAGTGGAAATCTTGATTCGAGACACATACCCATCGGCAACTGCGTGTACTTCTAAACCTTCTCGCTGCTGAGTCTTAAAATCAAATCCAGCGTGAAAGTGATTGGGTCTCAATTCCCCGAAATTCCCTGACAACTGCATTGGAATATTAAGAGGAGGACTAAAATAATCTTTTGGATAATCGATTTGAGCAAAAATAGAACCACTAAAAAACAGGATAAATAAGTAAAATCTCATTGAATACATTTTTGCTAAGATAAAAAAAAGAAACATATAAAAAACACAATACATAATCTATTGTTATACAATAGATTATGTATTTTAATGCAAAAAAACAAATAAAATATTGCAATACTAAAAAGGAATACTAACTTTGTAAGATTATGTAATACGTAGGATATATTATGAGTGTAATTGCTGAAATAATTGATACTCTTGAAAATAAGATTGAAAAACTTTTTGTTAAAACAAATTGTTTAGAAAAAAATAATCAAGGTTTAAAAATTGAATTGGCCCAGGCTATACAAATCATACAAACTCAATCTCAAGAGATTGACGCATTAAAATCACAGTATGAAACACTCAAAATTGCCAACGCCTTGCTAGGCAGCGAAGATAATAAAAGAGATACGAAGCTTAAAATAAATTCATTAATTCGTGAAATTGATTACTGCATAGCCCAGCTATCAGATTAATAAAAGATATGGACGAAAAGCTTAAAATTAAGATATCAATTGCGGACAGGGTTTATCCATTAACGGTAGAACTCTCTCAGGAAGAAGGACTTCGAAGTGCTTCGAAGAAAATTGATGGAATGATAAAGCAATTTGAAGAAAATTATGCCGTTCGTGACAAACAGGATGTTTTGGCAATGTGTGCATTGCAATTTGCATCCCAATCAGAACAAAAACAAATTGATAATACCATCGATGGCGAAGCGACTATCGAAAGAATTAAAAAAATCAATGCGCTTTTAGATCAATATCTCGACAAATAAACGTTCTTTACAGAAACTAAGATACTGCCTACATTAGTTCATATTTGGTAAACTCAACACTAACAATTTAGAATGAGCAAATCATCGTTACTATAGCAAGCCAATTCAGTTTGGAAGCTTGAACAACGAGTT
>CAIOTL010000119.1 GCA_903861155.1 uncultured Bacteroidota bacterium | reverse complement strand
AACAACAACAACAACAACAACAACAACAACAACAACAACAACAACAACAACAACAACAACAACAACAACAACAACAACAACAAGCCCAGCAACAACGCAGTAATCAACAAGTTCAACCGCAACGGTCACAGCAGGCACAACAATCTCAGCAGCAGCAAAGGACTGTACAACCTGCCCAACAACAGCCACAAAGGGATACGAAACAAGAACAGCAAAGTCAAGACAAAAATCCAAAAAAAGAATAATAGACTAAAAACAAGAATAATCCCATTTGTATCCTAACAAATGGTTAAATATCAAATATTATGAATATCAAAAGAATCTTTGGAGCATTACTCACAGCCCTTGGAATAGCAGGGCTTATCTATACTGCCGTAGTATTTACCAATACGACAGGCGGTAATAGGGATATCAAACAACTTATCATTTATGGCGTACTTGGCCTTCTATTCTTTGCTTCAGGCATTAGTCTTGTACGGAACACAAAAGACGAATCATAATTGAAATATTTATAATATACAAAAAGCCAAATAGTGTGCAACAGCAAGTACTTAGCTTATAAAATAAGGTTGCTACTATCTTTTTTTGGAAGTCTGGATTATACCAAATTCGCTCACTGCATCAAAAAACATATAAGTATGAATTTCATTTCTATCATTTCATCCACCACCAAAAGCAAGATCATTTTTGCTTTATTAGTTGCTTTAACAATTTTGGGATGCAAGGATAAAAAATCGTCCAAAACAAGTATCTACAATGACCAAAATTATACGGATTTGGTACTTAATGAAACTTCTGTAAACAACTATTTTAAAGCATTTCCCGAAAGTGATACGATTAAAAATGAAGTCATTCAATTTTATGAAAGAAGGGAATATCAATTTGCCTGGTTTAATAAAAAAGGGATGACCGAATCCGTATCCAATTTTTATAACCAGGTGCAAAATTATAGTGCCGATTTTGACAATAAAAAATTCTTAAACAAGCGACTAGACTCCTTGATCTATTACATAAAAAAGGATAAAAAGAATTCCCTCATCAAAGAAAATCACGAAGAAAAATTGGAAATACTACTTACAACTACCTTTTTTAAGTATTCAAAAAAGGTATATGGAGGAATTTCAAAAAGTCCTTATGAATTGGACTGGTTTATACCTCGGAAAAAGAAAAATTATCAATTCTTACTCGATTCCTTGGTTGCTTTAAATAAAGGGGAAAACATCTCAGAGCCGGTGAATCATTATTACCAAAAATTAAAAGAAAAATTAAGAGACTACCGAGAAATAGCTAAAAAAGGTGGATTCCCAGTCATTGTTACCCCAAAAAAACTTTTGTCGATTACACAAAATGATTCTTGTTTGCCAGCAGTAAAAAAATATCTATTCTTGACGGGCGACCTGAAGGTAAATGACAATACCATTATTTATACAGATCAATTGGCCAAAGCGGTCATGAATTTTCAACACCGAATGGGATTGACAGAAAACGGAAAATTCGACACTCAGACCCTAGTCGAATTGAATAAGCCTGTTGCCTTTCGAATCAAACAAATGATGGTAAATTTAGAGCGATTGCGATGGGTTCCGGTAGCGATGGAAAATGAATTTCTGCTTGTAAATATTCCAGAATTCAAGTTGCATGTTATTGAAAACGGCAAGGTTGTCTGGGTCACCAACGTCGTTGTTGGAAAAAATGCCAAAAAAACCAGTATTTTCAAAGGAAATATTTCGCAAATCATCCTCAATCCGTATTGGAACGTCCCGAGCAGCATTGTAAAAGAGGAAATAATGCCTAAAATAAAAAATAATTTCAATTATTTGAAAACCAATGACATGGAAGTTATTTCGGGCAATCAAGTTATAGATCCGTCAACGATACACTGGAATAAATATACAAAAAATATTCCTTATGAAATCAGACAAAAACCTGGCAAAAATAATGCATTAGGAAAAATGAAGTTTTTATTTCCCAATAATTTCAACATTTATTTGCATGACACCCCATCAAAAAGTCTTTTCAATGAATCCAAACGGGATTTTAGCCACGGATGCATCCGTATTGAAAATCCCAAGAAATTGGTTTTATATTTCCTTCGAAAGAATCCGAATTGGAGTCCACAAAAAGTGGATTCCATTCTTAAAACTGACAAAGAATATGGCATTCCAATTAAGCCTACAATTTCTGTATATATTGTTTATTTCACTTCCTGGGTTGACAATTCCGGACAATTGAATTTCAGGAATGATATTTATAATCTAGATAACCAGTTAGAGAAAGAAATTTTTTTGGAATAATTTTTTTTTT
>CAIOTL010000118.1 GCA_903861155.1 uncultured Bacteroidota bacterium | reverse complement strand
GAAAAGTAAATAACCATACCAATAGCCAACCAAATAATGAATATTCTCCAATTAGTCCAACCCAATTCTGTCATTAAATAAAGATTGGTTAAAATCCCCAAAATTGGCAAAAGCGATAGTTTTTTTCTAAAAGCAAGAACTGACAAACCTAAAAAAATTAACCAAAATACGGCAGATAAAGGCTTTTCTTTTATTAAATTGAAAAAACCACCACCATATTGTTGCGAAATATAGAGGCAAACCAAAAATATAATTCCAAGAATAAATTGTGCATTAATATATGGAACCTTAAATTTTGATTCTTTACTCATGCCTTTAGCATCCATATAAAGTACTCCGCAACATACAACAATAAAGGCAAATAGCGTCCCAACACTGGTTAGGTCAATAAAAAATTGCATATTCATAAACAAAGAAGGAACACCTACCAAAAACCCCGTAATAATGGTTGCAAAAGCAGGCGTTTGGTATTTAGGATGAATCTCTGAAAACTTTTTCCATAACAATCCATCACGGCTCATCGCCATCCAAATACGAGGTTGCCCCACTTGATACGCTAACAAAGCACTAGTAATAGCAACTACAGCACTTATAGAGATTATCTCAGCCATCCAATTGGCATTCACTACCTTAAAAACATAAGACAAAGGGTCATTTACTCCTAATTCTTTAGAATTAACCATTCCTGTTAAAACAAGGGTAATAATTACATATAGCACTGTACAAATAACCAAGCAATAAATCATGGCTTTTGGCAAATCTCGTTGCGGATTTTTACATTCTTCTGCCGTGGTCGAGATGGAATCAAAACCAATAAAAGCAAAGAAAACAGAAGCGACACTTAACATTACACCATGCACACCATTCGGTGCAAAAGGCGTCCAATTTTCGGGTTTAATATAGAAAAAACCTCCAATAATAACCATAGCAATAACGGATAGTTTGATGATCACCAAAATATTACTAGCATTCTTAGATTCTTTCATTCCAATGTAAATCAAAGAAGTAATAGCCAAGGTAATTAAACCTGCTGGAAGATTAAAAATTATAGGAAGTCCACCCACAATTGGGGCATCTTGAAAAGCATGTGCAAGGTTTTGTATTGGAGCAGAAATACTGGCTAACGTTCCACTTTGCGCAGCCTCCTGAACCTGAAGATAGGCATCATGAGCTGATCCATAATCCACACCCAACCACGAGGGCCAATGAATACCAAATCCCGAAAGCATGGAGGTAAAATATTCCGACCACGAAATGGCTACAACCATATTCGATACAGCGTATTCCAAAATTAAAGCCCAACCAATAATCCATGCAAAAATTTCTCCCAAAGAGACATAAGCATAGGTATATGCACTCCCACTAATAGGAACAGTTGAAGCAAATTGCGCATAACAAAGAGCGGTAAACCCACAAGCAACTGCGGTAAAAATAAAAAGTAATACAACTGCGGGACCTCCATTAAAACTAGCTCTACCAATGGTACTAAAAATACCTGCCCCAATAATGGCTGCAATCCCAAAAAACGTTAAGTCTCTTACCGTTAACACTTTAGCTAATGAATTGTGTCCGTCAGCTTCGCTTTTTGCAACCTGTTTTAAAATATCTTGAACAGATTTCTTTTTAAATAAACTTGAAAATGCCATATTGTGAATTTAATATTAAATCAAATATATAAAACAATGTCAATTTACAGCGTTTCCAACATTATATTTATTCTAAAGTTGTAAACTAAAATGAAAATTATAATTTGTTTACATCAAACAAGATCTCAAAATAGTCACTGGATGCAAGGCTTTACGATTAGTCCCATCATAAATTTGATGACGACAGCTTGTTCCTGCTGCCGAGATTTCAGTTTTGGCATCGGTTGCACGAACTTTTGGAAACAATGTATCTTCCCCCATCTGCATACTGATGTCAAAATGTTCTTTTTCATAGCCAAAAGAACCCGCCATTCCACAACAACCCGAATTGTAGATGGTAACAATGTTATTTTTTGGCAAATTCAACATTGCAAACGTAGCTTCTACTGAGCTTAAGGATTTTTGATGACAATGACCGTGAATTTTTATGGATTTTTCAACATCGGAGAATTGATCGGAATGAACTTTTCCTGACGTAATTTCTCTTTTGAAAAATTCTTCGATAGTAAGCACATTTTTGGATAGTCTTTCGGCGCTTTCCTTATCTTTTGCCAATCGAATGTATTCGTCCCTGAATGTCAATATCGCCGAAGGTTCGATTCCTATCAAAGGCGTATTTTTGGAAATTAAATCCTTAAAGATTGCCACGTTCATATTGGCAACAGCCTGCGCTTCTTCCAAAAATCCCTTAGAAATAAAAGCTCTCCCGCTTTCTTCGTGGTTTATAATTTCTACTTCATAGCCTAATTCCGTCATTAATTCAAAAGTATCAATCCCAACAGACACATCATAATAATTAGTAAACTCGTCGCAAAACAAATACACTTTTCCGTTTGTGAATGAATCCTTTTTCGTTATACTTCTGTGGTTTTCATACCATTTCCTAAAAGTGGTTTTGGCCAAATATGGAACTTCCCGTTTTGGAGCAATTCCCATACTTTTCTTTACCAAAGTGAGGTTCAAAACAAAATTCGTGAAACTTGGCAATAAACTTCCTAACTTATTTAAATTAGCGTTATTGGCAAAGATTCTATTTCGGATAGAAAATCCATTTGACTTTTGATATTGGTACAAAAACTCTGCTTTCAAGGCTGCAACATCCACATTGCTTGGACATTCGCTAGCACAAGCTTTACAACTGACGCACAATTCGAAAACCTGGTACAGTTCTTTATGGTCGAATTTGTTGTCTTTTTCGGAATGGGTCAAATATTCTCGCAGTGCATTGGCTCTAGCTCGAGTCGTATCTTTTTCGTTGCGGGTGGCACGATAACTCGGACACAAAGTCCCGCCAGCCGATGGTAATTTTCTGCAATCCCCGGAACCATTGCATTTTTCGGCCAAACGTAAAACTCCCAAACTATCCGAAAAATCCTGAATTGTTTGGATCTCAGGTTCTATCCTACCCGATTCCACCCGAAGGTTTTCGTCCATTTTCGATGTATTTACAATTTTTCCAATGTTCAAAATAGCATTGGGATCAAAAGCAGATTTAATTCGCTTGAGCAATTCATAATTTTTATCACCAATCATAAACGGTAAAAACTCGCCACGAACAATTCCATCACCATGTTCTCCACTTAACGAACCTCTATATTTTTTTACCAAATGTGCCACTTCGGTGGCAATGGTTCGAAACAGTTTTAAATCTTCTTTTTTCTTTAAATTCAAAACTGGACGCAAATGTATTTCACCAGCTCCGGCGTGTGCGTAATAAATCGCCTCTTGATTATATCGTTTCATCATTGCGGCAAATTCGGCAATGTAATTCGGCAAATCGCTCAATTCTACTGCAGTGTCTTCAATAGAATCGGCGGCTTTATTATCACCAACTATACTTCCTAAAAGTCCCAAACCCGCTTTTCGAAGTTCGATAATTTTATCAATATCAGCTCCATATAATTTTATTAAGGCATAACCAAATTTGTTCTTTTGCAAATCTTCAACCAAAGCATTGGCCTGATTTTCGGCATCTTCCATTGAATCCGAAGCTACTTCAAACATCATAATCGCCTTGGGATTTCCTTCAATAAAGAGCCTGTTTTTGGCTTGCTCCCGATTGTTTTTGGTACAATCCAAAATCGTGTCATCCATCATTTCACAAGTGTATAAATGATGTTTCATCGCCACGACAACGGCCTCCAAACTTTCTTGAATGCTGGTAAAATGACTAACAACCATAATATTATTTGCCGGAGGCAAATCATCCACTTTCAAGGTAATTTCTGTGGTGAAAGCCAAAGTTCCTTCGCTTCCGCAAAGTAATTTCGCGAGATTTATTGTTGGTTCTGTTCCTGAAAACAAGTCAGATTTTAACAATAAATCGACTGCATAACCAGTATTTCGTCTGTGAATTTCTGGTTTTGGAAACTCTGCAACAATCTCTTTTTGGGATTCTGCATCTGAAAGTTCCTCATAAATTGCTTTGTAGATTTTACTTTCGAGAGAAGTGCCTTTTGTTTTTTCGATAAATGCAGTCGAAGAAAGTTCATTGAAAACCGATAAAGAACCATCGCTCAATATAGCTTTGATTTCCAATATTTTATCACGAGTAACACCGTAACGAATGGACGTGGTTCCTGAGGAATTGTTGCCCACCATTCCGCCCACCATACACCGACTTGAGGTAGAAGTATTGGGCCCAAAAAATAATCCGTGAGGTTTTAAATAGAGATTCAGCTCATCCCGAATAACACCGGGTTGAACGGTAATCGTCTTTTTGGCAGCATCGAAAGAAATAATCTTGGTAAAATGCTTCGAGACATCAACAATAATTCCGTTTCCGACAGTTTGGCCGGCCAATGAAGTTCCGGCAGTTCTAGGCGTAAGTGAAATCTTGTTTTCGGTTGCAAAATCCATCAACTTGACAATATCATCATTCGTTTTTGGATACGCAACCGCTATTGGTATCATTCGATAAGCCGAAGCATCAGTGGCGTAGATGGTTTTATGGAGATCATCAAATAGAAGTTTTCCTTCTAACGATCCGGCTAATTGTTGTAATTGAAGAGGAGTTGGCATATAAATCTATCGATTTTAATTTGGAAGACTGTTAATCTTCTACAAAATAATGTAATACATTTGATTAAACAAAACAAAAAAATAGAGAGCCGAAATAATTTCATGTTTAGTGATGAGGAGTGGTGCTTTTACAATTAAAATAACATGCTAAAAAAATAGTTGCCTGATACTGATAACTTATGAATGCAAATCTAGAATCACTTTATAAAATTGCAAAAAAACCATCCCGCCTCATTTTGGGTTTAATGTCGGGAACTTCAATGGACGGACTTGACGTAGCCTTATGCGAAATTTCAGGTTCAGGCAAAAATACGAAAGTAAATCTACTCCACTTCGATACCGTAGAATATTCCGAAGAAATAAAAGCCGAAATTCAAAAAGTTTTTGCAAAACAAACTATCGACTTCCAAAATCTTGTATTGTTGAATGAATGGATTGGAATCTTACACGCCAATATGATTCTCGAATGCCTGAGAAACTGGGAGGTTCCAAGCAATAAAGTCGATATAATCGCGTCTCACGGACAAACGGTTTTTCACGCACCAAAAATTTTGCACCAGCTAGAAAAATTCCCAAATGCCACATTACAAATTGGTGATGGCGACCATATTGCCGTAAATACCGGAATTATTACGATTTCGGATTTTAGGCAAAAACATCTTGCTGCTGGCGGCGAAGGTGCGCCACTGGCGGTTTATGGCGATTATTTGATATTTGGCAAAAAAGGAGAAAATCGCATTATGCTCAACATCGGAGGCATCGCGAATTTTACCTATTTACCAACAGATATGAGCCCTGAAAATATTTTCGTGACGGATACAGGAGCCGGGAACACCCTGATTGATGCTTTCGTCAGACTTTATTTTCCGGATAAATCGTATGACAAAGATGCCGAAATTGCCCAACAAGGTTCGGTAAATAAGTTCCTTTTAAATGCGCTAAAAACCAATAAATTCTTCCAAGATACCTATCCAAAAACCACAGGACCAGAACTTTTTAATGTTGAATACGTCCGGAAAGCCCAATTAGAAAGTGACACCGAAAACATTTCCATCCAAGATTTATTGGCAACATTAACCCGATTTAGCGCCGAAACCATTGCCGAATCAATTCTTTATGCCATAAATAATACAAAATATGACACAGAAAACTTCACTGTTTATTTGTCAGGTGGAGGAATGTACAATCCATTATTGGTCAATTGGTTAAAAGAACTTTTGCGATGCAAATTACTGACAACAAACGAAATAGGGATTTCGGGTGATGCGAAAGAGGCTGTTTTATTCGCCGTTTTGGCCAATGAAACCGTTTCGGGCGGAAAATCTAATTTTGGTTCCCGGCTAAAAGTTCCATCGGTTTCTTTGGGAAAAATTTCATTTCCAAGTTAATGACAACTTTAAAATCCTGTTTGGAAAAGTCTTTAAAAAACATTTGGCAAAGAAATTGCAGCAATTAGCAAAAGGCTGAATTTTATCAAAATTTTATTGGATAAACTTCTCCAAAAAAACTACTTTTGATTTTTACATAATTATAATAAAATGAATCAATACAAGTGCTTGATATTACTGCTTCCCCTTTTTATGCTTTCATTTTCGAACGGAAATGCGCAAGAAAAAGCAACCAATCCAAAGAACGAATTCCGGGCAGTTTGGATTGCCACCGTGGAAAATATTGACTGGCCAAAAAAGAGGACAGATTCTGTCGAAAAAGAAAAAACCGATTTTATCGAAATTTTGGACACCTATAAAAAACTGAATTACAACGCCGTAATTGTCCAAATTCGCAGTGTTGGCGATGCTTTTTACCCAACCGATTTAGCTCCTTGGTCAAGATATTTAACTGGAAAGGAAGGGAAATCTCCAACTCCTTATTTTGATCCACTGAAATGGATGATTGCCGAAGCGCACGCCAGAGGCTTCGAATTTCATGCCTGGCTCAATCCGTATCGCGCCACGATGGATCTGAAAACTGAAATCTTGAGTCCCAAGCACGATTTTTTCAAACATCCCGACTGGATGATCAAATATGGCGGAAAATATTACTATAATCCCGCTTTACCCGAAGTACAAACGCTTTTAGTTTCGGTCGTGAATGAAGTCGTTCGAAATTATGACATCGACGCCATTCATTTTGATGACTATTTCTATCCCTACACGGTAAAAGGCGAGGTGTTTAATGACAGCGAATCGTATAAGAAATATGGTGGCGGACTTAGTCTGCAAGATTGGAGAAGGGACAACGTGAATAATTTGGTAAAATGTGTTTCTTACTCCATAAAAAGCATCAAGCCTTGGGTGCAATTTGGCATCAGTCCGTTTGGGGTTTGGCGTAATAAATCGGTTGATCCAAAAGGTTCCGACACTCAAGCCGGTCAAACCAATTATGACGATTTATATGCGGATCCATTGGCTTGGATGGAAAATAACTGGGTTGATTATCTCGTTCCGCAACTGTATTGGAGTTTGGATCATCCCAAAGCTTCCTATTCAAAACTGCTAAAATGGTGGTCGGAAAATTCGAAAAATACCGCCATTTACATTGGTAACGGAACTTATAAAATAAATGCAGACTCGGATAAAAAATGGAACAACCCGAATGAAATTCCGAACCAGATTAATGTCAGCCGAACCTATAAAAATGTGGAAGGAAACGTATTTTTCAGTGCCAAATCTTTTGTGAACAAAAACCGGAATGTTGCCCAATTATTGTTGGAAAATCAATACAAATATCCCGCTCTTCCGTTTGCCGTTCCCAACTCTAAAAGGTCAGTAATTGATTGTCCAATATTAAACTCGATTTCAAAAGACACCGCCAATTCCAGTTTTACCATCAAATATCCTATGAACAGCAAGGTGCGTTACATTATGGTTTATCGGGCGAAGAAAACTTCGAAAATCGACTTGAATAATCCAAGCCAAATCATCGAAAAGATAAATTTAACCGAAAAATCCGATTCCATCAAGGTGTGTATTCCAACGAAAAAACCAGACGAAAACAGTGCTTGCGCGATTACTTTTATCGATTTTTACGGGAATGAAAGCCCCGCCACGACCGTAAACCTAACTCCGGAAACCAAAGTAAATTAAATGAAAATTGACACAAAACCTTGGTATTGGATACCTGTTTTAAACTTTGCTTCGGGCTTGCCTTACGCAATTATCATTTCGGTTTCGGTAATAATGTACAAAAATCTGGGAATCAGTAATGAAGATATTGGAATTTATACCAGTTTATTGTATTTACCTTGGGTCATCAAACCTTTATGGAGTCCATTCATTGATATTTTTGCCACCAAAAGAAAGTGGTTTTTGGCGATGCAATTCATCATTTCGATTGCCTTTTTGATTGTCGGATTAACGATTCGAATGAGCAATTTCTTCATTTTAAGTTTGGCCGTTTTTTGGGTTGCCGCTTTTGCTTCGGCATCCAATGATGTGGCAAGCGACGGATTTTATATGTTGGCTTTGGCCAAAGAACAACAATCTTTTTTCTTGGGAATCAGAAGTACTTTTTATCGACTTTCCTTGCTTACCGGAAACGGGTTAATCGTAATTATTGCCGGTTTTCTTGAAGAAAAATATGGTGACAAAACCAAAGCCTGGTCTTATACGATGGTAATCATTGCTTTCATTATGGCTGTAATAACGATATACAATTATTTCTCGACTCCCAGAATCGAAACAAAAGCACTTGAAGATGAATCAGAATCAAAACCAAAAATTAGTTTTGGAGAAGTTTTTGCTTCTTTCTTCCAAAAGAAACAAATTGGATTAGTTTTATCTTTCATCTTATTATTTAGACTGGGAGAATCTCAATTATTAAAAATGCTGACTCCTTTCTTGATTGATCCAAAAGGATATGAATTAGTGGAAGCACAAACTAATAAACCACAAATAAACGCATTAGAAATATATAATTCAAAAGTAAAAAAAGGCATTAAACTAACTGATTCAGAATTGGAATTAATTTATTCTTATTTACCGATTACCG
>CAIOTL010000117.1 GCA_903861155.1 uncultured Bacteroidota bacterium | reverse complement strand
ATTTTGAATTGGAATCAGGTGCTCACTTTAAATTGGAATTGGGTGGTCAATATCACTGGAATTTGCATTTCAGGTGCCAATCTTGGTCTATGGCTCTTGAATTTTCTTGGTACACTACATAATCGTAATCAATTTTCTTTTCAGTCATTCGAATACCTGATGATGTACAAGTAATCGGGAGGTTACGCTCAATCCAAAAGAAATCTACCATTTGGAACGGTGTTACTTCTGGCGCATCAGGATTAAGGCTTTCGAAATACATTTCGATGCGTGGCTGTCCTGTTTTTGGATGTACTGCTTGGTTCCATTGTGTGCGTTTTTCAACATATAAAGCTTTCAACTGGGTAAGTGTTGGTAGTTTTTCGACATTCGCCAGAATAAACTCCATATTAGGGTGTGAGCTTACTTTTGTAGCAGTAATATTTTGTCCTGACCAGTTCCATTCCTGTGTTAAAAATTGGGTTTGGAAACGTCCAAATGCGCTCTCAATAGTCTTGCTTTTACCATTATAAGGCTGTGTTTTTATGGCTAAATGACTTATTTTGTCAAAGAAACCGCCGTTATGCAGCTTCTTATTACCAGAACCGTTATCAAATGATACTTGGTATGGTCTGTGACCTGATGTTTGGATTGCCATTTTGTAGGCTTGGTAACCTGCTTCGTAATCTTCATTTTCTGAAATGTGATAGCCTAAAAATACTTCGCTATAGGCATCCATAACCTCATAAACATTAATCGTTTTCATTTTACCATTAGCATCTTGGTAGTACAAATTGACTTTCGTACCATCACTATACCAAAGGCTATCACGCATAGATGGAAGCGCAGTTTTGAATGGCATTGTAAATTTTTCTTTGAATTTCAATTCTCCAAAACGATTCGCCCACCATAGTGGTTCAATTTTTGGATCAGTCAGGAAGTTGATTAGCGTTTGCTCGGATTTCAACAGTTTCCACCCTTGCTCTTCGGCTTCGGTATTGTACATTTTCAAAAGTTGGTTGTAATTTGCCACACGTTTGACAGGATTTGTCCAACAGGCCAACACGAATGATTTGGCTTCGTCGTGGAGAATTTCAGCGTTTTTAGAACCAAAAGATTTGTGAACGAAAACCCCGTAACCCTCGTTTAAGTACTGTTTAACCTTATCTTTAAGACGTCGAGAGTTCGCAGGCAATGAATGTGGATAGGTATGTTTTGGTAATTCTGAAACTACGGTAGCAATTCTATCCCAAACATTGATTTTTGAACCTGCTAATGCTTTACGCTGTGCCATTTTGCTATTGACAATCGTATTGATAGCGTTTGAAATTGAAGCATTCAAACAATATTCTTTGATGTTCTTTTCAGGAAGAGCCTCACCGCTGTCGAGCGTGAAGTTTCTATAAAAATCATAAGCCTTCTGGTCATCTTCGATGTAATCAGTGAACGTAATTGTAGAAACCTTTGCGTAAGGATCTCCTGCAAGTTCAATCACTTTATTTTTTATATCTGATCTCATAGTGTCGAATTGTATTAGTGCTTTGCGGCCATTGCCTCCGGTGGTAAGTTTGTTAAGATGACCTCTTGAACACATTTGTTTATAATTAGGCTTGCTAATTATACCAGCATCAATAATCCAACTGGAGTGAACACAAAGAATATTATTTTGATAGTATTCGAACATCTTACTTTTATTTAGGTTCTAAAATTTGTAACATTGATTTTACATCCTCAATAATTGCCTTCGCTAGTACTGTATTTTCCTCTCTCTCACCACGCAAAACAAGTCTTATATATGCCGATGAACAATTGTGTTTATCGGCCAATGCTGTCTTGTTAATTTTTTTTCTTTGGTCTTTTGTGAAGTGTGACATATTTTTAAGTAGCTTTGTTTTTAATTATGCAACAAATATATAAACAGTATTCTAATATACAAACACTTTTCTAATTTATTTTAGAATATTGTTTAAATAATTTTTAAGTTATTGAAAATGAAACCAATTGAAAGAGTAAAAGAGTTAATTATTTACTTAGATATATCCATTAGTGCCTTTGAAAAGGCTACTGGTATGTCTAATAACTCTATTCAAACAGCTATCAAAAGAGTTTCTAACCTAAAAGACGATACCTTAAACACTATTCTAATTAAATATCCAGAAGTATCAGCAGAATGGTTATTAACAGGGAAAGGATCTATGTTTCGTAATGAGGTGGATACGGCTAATTCTATGTCGGAATCATTGGATATTACTAATGAGGGAGATGAGCTATTAAAAGAAAAGCTGAGATTCCAAGAAGAACAGATTGAGTTTTACAAGTATAAAATTAACATTCTAACGGATCAGTTAAATGCAAAAAAAATCCCCGATAGTAAAACTATCGAGGAGGGTATGAAAATTATTGATAAAATTGAGGATGCCTTGAGTAAAAAGCTAATTTAGTGATTCGTTTTCACATATTAATAGTTCTTCAAGAAGCTCAATTGGAATTTTTCCTTCCAAAAATAATTTTCTTAATAATCTAATATACTGGAACTTTCGATGGTTCTTTTCTGATTTATTAATGGGCATAAAATGGGGCTTTAATTAATTTTCTAAATTCGTTACTTGTAAAATGAATTCTTTACGGTTTTCCGTAATGTTTTTAATGATTATTTTTTTTTATTTCAATTTTAGCGAAGTAAATCGCTGTTAGTCCTTGTAAATAGGGCTTTTTTATTTTTTATATTCTAAAAAAGTAGGGTATTAAGTGTGTGCTTAAATGTTTAAAATGGGGTTTTAATTGATTTATTATGTTATTAAGTTATCGTTTATATATATGTTTTTATCCTTTTTTGTAACCGCAACTGTAACCGCAACTGTAACCGCAAAGCAATATTTATAAATTTTATGCAATTATTAATATGTCCAATTATTGAGTGTTTAACTAGCTCTTCTAAAGCATTTTTAAAGCATTTAAACAGTAAAAAAAAGCCCCAGTTATCAATAAAATGGAGCTTTTTAGTATATTTACCCAGTACAATGGTAGTTAGCGGCTTACAACTGTAATTAATGGTTAATTCAATGGTAGTAAAACGGTAGTTAATGGTATATAAATGCACGTTTTATTTTTGTGTTGTTTTAGACCTTTTTTGTTGTCATAGCCTTATTTTATTGGGTTTTTAGACCTTTTTATATTTATTAACTTATGT
>CAIOTL010000116.1 GCA_903861155.1 uncultured Bacteroidota bacterium | reverse complement strand
TATCACGTTGTTTCTTGGCAATGTGCATCTATATGAGAATAATGTGGAAGGGACTAAAACGTTGCTTGATGGTGGTGAAGTTAAGTTTGCTTTAAATGTGGTTTAAAGGGTGATTAAATTATAATTAAAAAGGCTTCACGTTCTGTGAAGCCTTTGGAGTTATATTTGTCTGAAGGTGTACAATTTAATTTATATTTGTGTACAATTCATTTTTTCGATTATACATAATAGTGTTTTTAGTTTAAACGAATTTAATTATCAAAAATTATTCCAATAAAAAAATCCCGAAAATTTCGGGATTTTTAATAAACTATTTCTTTTTGTCTTTTGCTTTTTGAGCTTCGGCTTGTTCCATTACTTCCTGAAGTTTACGTTGAAATTTGCCTTGCTTTTTAGGCTCTTTCAATTTGTTCTCCTGAATTTGGGCGTGAATTTTATCGCTGTCGATGATGTAATTTTTTATAACAAGCATAATTCCAATCGTAATTGTATTGGAAACAAAATAATACAAACTCAATCCAGAAGCGTAACTATTAAAGAACAACAACATCATCACCGGTGAAATGTAGATCATATATTTCATCATTTTTGACATATCTGGCATTCCTTCTTGTTGTGGAGCCGCCATTTGCTGGTCGCCAGTTGTCATTTTCATATAAAAGAAAATCGCAATCGATGCCAAAATAGGAAACAAACTGATGTGATCTCCATAAGCTGGCACGTGAAATGGCAATTTATATACAGAGTCAAAAGAAGATAAATCATCCGCCCACAGAAATCCTTTTTGCCTCAAACTTATTGCTGAAGGGAAGAATTGAAATAAAGCATAAAAGACCGGCATTTGCAATAAACCAGGGACGCAGCCCGCCATCGGATTCACTCCAGCTTTGTTGTAAAGCTTCATCGTTTCTTGCTGTTTTTTCATTGGATCTTTTTTGAATTTTTCTCCCAATTCAGCAATTTCAGGCTTTAATACTTTCATTTTTGCCTGTGACAAAAATGATTTATAAGTAACTGGAGACATCACAAGTTTGACCAATATGGTGAACAATATGATTGCCCATCCTGGCGCAATAAATAAACTCAGAAAACCATATGTAGGTATAAATATATGACGATTTATCCAACCAAAGATACCCCAACCCAGAGGCACAATGTCTTGCAAGTTTTTATCATACTTTTTTAATATTGCATAATCTGTTGGCCCGTAATACCAATTCATCTTTTGGTCAATTTCTCCATTTTTGAAAGCTAGAGGAACAATCGTCTTGAATTGTTTCGTATAAACAGTGTCTAAATTAACATCGTTAACCAAATTATTCGAATGCAATTCAGCACTTTTAAAAGACACATCAGTCAATAAAATAGAAGAGAAGAAATGTTGTTTGTAAGCAACATAAGATACGTCACTAATATTTTCATTTTTATCTTTTCCTTGTCCTACATAGTTGCTTTTACCAGCTTCGTGTTCGTAATAAATTTCAGCATAACGATTTTCGTAGGCAACACTTTTTTCATTTCTATAGGATTTCAAATCCCATTCCATATTTAATGATTTCGAAGCATTTAAAACACTCTTCAATCCTACGGAATGAATGTCAAAACCAACCATATAATCGTTTGGTTTCAAAATATATTTGTATTCAAAATATTCGTTGGCGCCCGATTTCAATTTCATAGAAAGGACTTGATCTGCTCCAACTTTTGCTAAAGTCGGTTCGAAAAACAAGTCTTTTGTATTTAAAGTTCTATTGTCAGTTGTCAGCAATTGTATATTCAAATTGGCATTATTGTCTTTTATCAATTCAACTAATTGCCCTGAACCTTTCTTAAATCTTTCGAAATTTTTCAAGGTCGCTTCTACAATATAACCTCCTTTGTTGGCAATTTTCAGTTTTACCAAATCATTTTCAATTGTAGTAACGGTATCTTTTGCTGAGGGTAATGTTGCAGAATAAGCAAAACTCCCAAGCGTTTTTTGTGCTTGAGCCAATTGAGTTGAATCTCCGGCCGCAACAATTGTAGGCTTTGAAGCTAACTGAGTCGCTACAACTTTATTTGCATTTTCTTTAGCAACTAATTCTTTCTTGGCTTTTTCCGCTGCGATTGTTGCATCAGAAGGCTGATTTCGGTACATTATCCAAATTAAGATTCCGAAAATCAATACGAAACCTATAATCGAATTGATGTCTAATTTTTTTTCTTCCATTATTTTATTTAAAAAAGTTTAAGGTTTTAAAGTTTAAAGAAACGTAATTATTTTTTCTTGGCTTTCACAGTGGCTGCCACAAAATTCACAAAAAGCGGATGCGGATTTGCAACGGTGCTTTTGTATTCAGGATGGTATTGTACACCAATGAAAAAAGGATGATATTCCAGTTCTATAATCTCTACCAAACCTGTTTCTGGATTCGTTCCAGAAGCCTTCAATCCTGCCTTTTCCAACTCATTAACGTAAAGGCTATTGTATTCATAACGATGACGATGACGTTCAGAAATAGTGGACGTACCATAAATTTTATAAGCCAAAGTGCCTGGTTTTATATCACATTTCCAAGCCCCCAGACGCATTGTTCCTCCTTTATCCGTAATGTTTTTTTGTTCTTCCATTAAGTTTACCACAGGATGTTTAGTGTCAGGATTCATTTCGGTAGAATTAGCATCGGCATAACCCAAAACATTTCTTGAATATTCGATAATAGCCATTTGCATTCCCAAACAAATTCCTAAAAAAGGAATTTTATTTTCACGTGCATAACGTACCGCTTCAATTTTTCCTTCTATCCCTCGTCCTCCAAAACCAGGAGCAACAAGAATTCCATCCAATCCTGATAATTTCTCGGCGACATCCGAAACGTCAAGAAATTCAGAATGAACAGAAATTACATTTACTTTAGTTTCATTGGCAGCACCAGCATGAATAAAAGCTTCTAAAATGGATTTGTATGAATCTTGCAATTCTACATATTTCCCAATCAAACCAATATTCACGGTATGTTTGGGATGTTTTATTCTATGCAAAAAGGTACTCCAATTTCTTAAATCTGGAGCGGCTCTTTTTGGTAATGCTAATTTCTTTAAAGCGACAACATCTAATCCTTCTTCGAGCATCAAAATAGGTACTTCATAAATCGTTGAAGCGTCAATGGATTGAATTACGGCTTCTCTTTTTACATTACAAAACAATGCCAATTTATTACGTAATTCCTCTGAAATTTCATGCTCTGTTCTACAAACTAAAATATCGGCTTTGATACCGCTTTCCATCAAAGTCTTAACGGAATGTTGCGTTGGTTTTGTTTTTAATTCCCCGGCCGCAGCCAAATAAGGAACCAAAGTCAGATGAATGACCAAACCATTGTGTTCTCCTAATTCCCAAACCAACTGACGTACCGATTCAATATAAGGTAAAGATTCAATATCTCCAACAGTCCCTCCTATTTCAGTAATCACAATGTCGAAATCACCCGTTTTACCAAGCAATTGCATTCTGTCCTTGATTTCATTGGTAATATGAGGAACAACTTGAACTGTTTTCCCAAGGAATTCCCCTCTTCGTTCTTTTTCGATAACCGAAAGATAAATTCTACCTGTGGTAACATTATTCGCTTGAGAGGTTGGAACATTCAAGAAACGCTCGTAATGCCCTAAATCCAAATCGGTTTCGGCTCCATCATCGGTAACGTAACATTCTCCGTGTTCGTAGGGATTTAAGGTTCCCGGATCGACGTTGATGTATGGATCAAACTTCTGGATTGTTGTTCTGTATCCTCTTGCCTGCAATAATTTTGCCAATGAAGCCGCGATAATCCCTTTCCCTAAAGAAGAAGTTACACCGCCAGTAACAAAAATATATTTCGTTTGATTCATTCTATTGTTGTTGTGGTTGTTGCTATTTGGTAACTATTTCAGCAAATGTGTTTTGCAAAAACGATGCAAAAATACAATTATAAATTGAGAAAAAACTAATTTGGAATTGAGATAATTTCGATTTTATTGACATAATTAAAATAGTCCTTTTTATTTATCACAAATAATAAATAAAAAAACCTGCCCAAGATTTTAAATCCTGAATAGGTCTTTCCATTTAATAATTCTTATAAGTAGATTTGAAATTATAAGTCGACTAAACTTTGAAAATCTGAATTATCTAACCGAGAACTTTTTTATCTATCAGATACATTTGGGAAATAATCGATCGTTCAATATGAGTTCGTTATTCTTGCTAAGCACACAACGAGACCCTTAGCTATAAAATCAGTTTTATTTCAAATTAGTTGCTAAAAAGCGTTTTCCCTTTTGGATTAAAGAAACTAAATACTTTTAAAATATCTGCGTGATTTTCCTTTTTATAATTTTCAATTTCAAGTTCAAGTTCATCACAAAATTTTCTAAATTCAGTTGCGTTACATATATTATTATTTGCTAATATTTTGAATCGTTTGTCCTCAAATTTTAAAGCCAAAATTGGCCCGTTCTTAGTGAAATCAATTTTGTAACTTGACAAATCTTTAAAATTAATTTTTTCACTGATACCATTCGATAATTCAAACTCAACATATGTTTGGCTCAACTTTGCAACACAATTACTGACAGCTAATTTTCTAATTAGAAAAAAAACAACAAAAGGAATAATTACAGTAATAATAGCAAAGACTGTTGCATTTGATTTGTCTTGCAATGGTGCTAAAAAAATAAAAGGCATTAATAAAAGTAGTAAAACAAGTTAAAAATAACAAGAAAACATTTTTACGACTTGTATATTGAAATTGATATTCTTTCATTTTTATAAAATAATCTTTGTCTCGGTTTTAAAAAATTTCAATTAACTTGTATACTTGCTACAAATTACCTCCCAAATTTAACGTTTTTCTCACAAACCATCAATAACAATCCATAAAAAAACCTGCCCAAGATTTTATATCCCGAGCAGGTTTAACAATTTAATAATTATCTGCTTTTTTAGGCAGTTTTTAAATCAATGCAGTTTACTACAAATCTCTAAACAATTCTAATCTTTCCCATTTAGAATGAACTTCGTCTTGGGCTTGAGTCAATAATTCAGCTCCTAATTCCGCATTTTCTTTTACAACTCTTGTAAAACGAGCTTCGTTATACATAAAGTCTTTCAATGGAATACTTGGTTCTTTAGAATCTAATCTGAATTTTTTTCCTTTTGGTTGCGAAGGATCAAATCTAAAAAGTGGCCAATAACCGGAATCGATAGCTTTTTCTTGTTGTGAAACGGCATTTTTCAATTCGTATCCATGTTCACCACAATGAGAATAAGCAATAATCAAGGAGGGGCCAGGATAAGCAGCCGCTTCTTGAATGGCTTTCAATGATTGTAAATCTTTGGCTCCCATCGCAATTTGTGCAACATAAACATTTCCATAAGAAATTGCCTGT
>CAIOTL010000115.1 GCA_903861155.1 uncultured Bacteroidota bacterium | reverse complement strand
AGAACCTATGTAACCAGTATGAAAACCAGTATTCCTCTGAAATAAATAAGCTTTGGCGTGTAATCTTTCATTACCTGTATTATAGGAGACTTTTACTTCTGTGTTTTCTAAAGAGGCTAAGAATTCAACTGCTTTAGCATCTGTTGCTCCAATGTAGGTTGTTGTGATAACTCTTAATTTCCCGCCTCTACTTGTAAATTCTTTAAGTTCTCGTTCAAGAATCCGAATTCCTTTCCATTTGATAAAAGAAACAAGTAAATCAATTCTATCAGAGGATAAAATTTCTTTTCTCAATTCACTTTCAAGGGTTGTTCCCGAATTTCCACCAGTAAAAAGCTCACTATGAATTAATCTAGTGTATGGAGTGATTTCTTTTAAATGCAAATCTAAATCGGTGAAATGAGCATCAATCTTTGTAAAAACGGCTTTTAATATTTTACCTTCCGTTTCAATTAAATCATCTTCAAATTCTTCTTTTTTTAATTCTTCTTTTAGAAAATGAATGATTTTATTTGAAACTCTTATTTGATTGTCGATTAAGTCGAACTCCTTTTCTCTAGGTAAATTATCTAAAGCATATCGTATTACTTTTCCAATATGTTGAGATAATAACTGAGCTGCTTCAGCTTTGTCTATTGGTGTTTTTTTTACTTGAAAAGTATCTTTATCTAATTCATTTATTTTATAGTTAATTAGTTTGGTGACTAACTCTTCATACAATCCTTGGTTCATAATTTTAGTTTTAAAAATTCTTTAACTATTGGAATGTCTGCCTCCGCCCAATCTAAATGCAACAATTCTGATGTGTCTAATAATTGGTAATCATTATGTTCCGATAATTTGATATTACCTGAAATATAATTGGCTAAGTAGGGAATCAATTTTATTTTAAAAGCACCATAGTCATAATTACTACTTGATAATTTTTTTAGGATTTCAATTTCAATATTGAGTTCTTCTTTGATTTCTCTTTTAATGCAATCAATTTCACTCTCGTTTCCTTCTAATTTACCACCAGGAAACTCCCATTTTAATGGTAATTTCATTTTTTTACTTCTCTGAGCCACTAACACTTTATTATCAAAATAAATTATGGCACATAGAACAGGGATCATATTCATAATTATTGTATTTAATGCTATTAAAAAAAAAACATAAATTTAAGTTGGTAAATCAAGATTTAATTTAACCAAAATTAATCTGATTTACTGCAGTGTTTTCATTGCTTTGTTAACAATGTTAATAATCAAATGTACGTTTGCTATATCAAACAATTTTAAAGTTTTCCACATTGTGAAAAAATTTATTAAAATTCAAATTATCTCTTGTTATTAGAGTTAATATTAAAACGGATAAGGTTGAACCTATTTCGCATTCTTTAACGTAGCCGGTTGCCGTAAAGCATTTCAATTTCCGAGGCTGATAGGTGAGGGGTATGATAGAATGGTTTTAAGCAAACTGCTCGCCCCGGCTGATTAATACCTCATCCATAACATTTTATTTACCCATGGATTTCCCAACTACTATGCCCTAAATCATCATAAAACACATTCAAAAACGCCTATTACTTTTAGATTACTCAACTCATCGTCTTCCAATATAATATCGAGATAGGCGGTATTATAGGATAGTGGTTTTAGAATAATAGATTCATGACTCCATATTTCATTTTCAATATTTTTTTTGCTCCTGTATTCTTTTACGGTATATCCCGAACCAAAATCAGGGTCTTGTAGATGGGTATGCTCGACCAATACTATTTTTCCATCTCTGGAACCACCCGAATATTTTCTAAACAGACAAATGGATCCGTTTGGAATTATTTTATTCATAGACTCCCCAATAACTTGACATGCAAATAAATCATTTGAAGGTTTGAAGTTTTTAGGTAATGCAACCCATTGGCAATCGGTTACAGTTTGTAATGCACTAAAGTTTCCTGCAGCTACTTTTAAATCATATAAGGGGATGCTATTGACATAGGGTATAACAGCATTATCATCTATTAAAACGGTTTCCTTTTCTATTTTATATTTTGGAATAAATGGAGAAAAATAGTCTCTTAGGTTTTTATCGCAAACGTATACATAAGTACCTCTAATCCCTCTAAGCATGATGGTTTTGTAGATATTCAAAATAAAATCTTTTAACTCTTCAGGATCAACAATGGATTGTTTTCCATTTACATCGTAATAATTTTCTTTTAGAATTTTAATTTGATGGCTTTCTTTATCATAGGTAATTTCATTGCCAAAAATGATTCCTGTATAATTTAAATCATAGCCTTGGGTGGTATGAATACATCCGACTTCATCTTTAGAATTTTCAGAATTAACCCAATCGATATTGGTACTATTCCATTTTAGTCTAGT
>CAIOTL010000114.1 GCA_903861155.1 uncultured Bacteroidota bacterium | reverse complement strand
GGCTTTCAAAAAAACATAAATCTTTAAAAGAAGATATTCTAAATTTAAAGAATGAAATTGAATAAAATCTCGATTTAGGAATAAATCTAGGAAATGGGTTTAAAAAAATCAGATTAAGTATAACCTCAAAAGGCAAAGGGAAAAGTGGTGGAGCAAGAGTTGTTACTCAAAATGTAATTATCACTCAAGAAGAACAAAAAATAATTATTGTTATTATTTGGGATAAAAGTGAAATGGAAAATGTTGATATAAAAATACTAAAAAATCTAATCTAACAAAAACCACCAGCCAAAAACTGGTGCTTTTTTTTATATCTTTGCGCCATGGAAAAAGAACATCTAATATTCGGAATACGAGCCATTATTGAGGCAATACAAGCAGGCAAAGAAGTCGATAAGGTATTTATACAAAAAGAAATATCTGGCGAATTGATGAAAGACTTAATGAAAGTCATGAAACGCGCCAACGTTAATTTTTCTTATGTTCCTGTCGAGAAACTGAATCGATTAACCCCAAACAACCATCAAGGTGCCGTAGCTTCTATTTCGCCAATAGGTTTTATTGACTTGGAACATTTAGTCGATGCCACTGTTGAATCTGGTAAAGTGCCTTTGTTTTTGATTTTAGATCAAATATCAGATACTCGTAATTTTGGCGCCATCATCAGAACTGCTGAATGTACTGGAGTTAACGGAATTATTGTTCAAAAAGCAGGTTCAGCCCCAGTAAATGGCGATACCGTAAAAACATCGGCTGGCGCAGTATTTAATGTGCCTATTTGCAAAGTAGAACACATCAAAGATGCCATTTTCTACCTTCAAGGTTCTGGAATAAAAACAGTAGCTGCCACAGAAAAAACAGACCAAAATATTTATGACGTCGATTTAAAAGAAGGAGTAGCCATTATTATGGGTTCAGAAGATCGGGGAATCAACCCTTCGGTTCTCAAAATTGTGGATGAAAAAGCAAAACTTCCCATGTTTGGAACCATCGGTTCGCTGAATGTTTCCGTGGCTTGCGGTGCTTTTTTGTATGAAGCCGTTAGACAAAGAAATTAGATTCAGATTGCATAGTCAGTTTGCAGAAAATATAAAAATGAATCATGACTCAGGTTTTGATTCATTTTTTTTACTTTCTACAATTTCATAATTAACGGTGAAATCTGAGGAAAAATAGGGAGTATTTTCTTCTTCAACTTCAACCATTGTAATATTTACAAAGTTACCGTTTTCATCAAAACGCTGCATAAATTTGTCTTCCAAAGGATTAAAATCAGGATGTTCCCAATCGTATTTGATTATCTTCTTGTATTCCGGTGTTTTGTAAATAATCGAAAGGACAAAACCCGTAATCAATCCGGCCAAATGTCCTTCCCAAGAAATTCTTTCTTCGACTTTCGGAAAAATATACCACACCAAACCTCCGTAAACCACCACCACAGCCAGAGATAAGGCAACCAATCGATAATACTTGGTTTGAATTCCTTTAAAAAAAATAAAACTGACCAAAACATAAATTAAACCACTGGCTCCAATGTGGTAATTTCCCCTGCCAATTACCCAGGTTATTAACCCAGACAGTACTATTCCGTAGCCAATAACAGCAATAGATTGTTTGGTATAAAAATAGCGCAAAGCAGCTAATAAAATCAATAAAGGAATCGAATTGTTGTATAAATGATCCATGTCGGCGTGGATAAAAGGGCTGAAAATAATACCCTGCAAACCCGAAAATGTTCTTGGATAAATTCCATTTTTGTCAAAATCGAAACCAAATCGGATTTCCAGCCAATACACAAACCACAAGAACCACACAAAAAAAAGCGGAAGTGCAATTACCGAATTATTGTATTTGAAATGATTATCGTGCATTTTGGGTTTTAGATATTGGGTTTTAGGTTCTGGTTTAAAAAAACAAATCAAAAATTTATCCAAAAGCAATTTAGTGCTATTTTGTCATATTTAGAAAAAAGAGAATAGAAAATAGACCATAGAATATAGACGGAATAAGTTTGTTAGAATATCATAACATT
>CAIOTL010000113.1 GCA_903861155.1 uncultured Bacteroidota bacterium | reverse complement strand
CGGCAAAGATAATCACTTATTTTATTTCTGGCAAATCTTTTTTAACCTTTTATAAGTTTATTTTTCGTTAGCTTTCCATTAAATTTATAAGAACCTCGCTCTGAATGCGGGTGCAAAAGTAGTGCGTTTTTTCAGTTATTCAATGCCTTTTTCTGTCTTTTTTTGAAGTTTCTTTTAAGTCGTTGATGACCTGAAGGTTGGAGACGAAAGTTTCTCTTGAAATGCAATGATGTAACGAGAATTTATAGTTTAAACAACTGCCATAGCCCCGATAATAGCGAAAATCCTTTGTGGCCGGGGTTCGGCCGCAAAGATTGTAACGAATAGCGGGAAATAGCTCCAGATTGCTTCGTTCCTCACAATGACAAAATAAAGTTTAATCGAAACGGATGGCTTTTACCGGGGAAATTTTGGTGATTATGTAGGATGGAATCAGTAAAACCAAGAAACAAACGGTAACCGTGAGTAGATTTAGCAGTAATATATAACCTAAATTGAGGTAAACCGGCGCTTGGTTGACGTAATAATTTTCGGGATTGAGTTTGATTATGCCGAAATATTGCTGAATCATTAATAGAGAAATTCCGATTAGATTTCCCCAAAACAGTCCTCTTAGGATAAGATAAAAGGCGTTATATAGAAATATCTTCCTTACCGACCAATTATTCGAACCTAATGCTTTCAGAATTCCGATCATTTGGGCACGTTCGAGGATGAGAACTAACAAAGCGACGACCATATTGATGGTGGCAACCAAAATCATTATCACTAATATGATGATAATGTTGAAATCGAAGAGTTTGAGCCATTCGAAGATGTAGCTGTATTTTTCAATTATGGTTTTGGTGTCAAGCGTTGAAGACGTTTGTCGATAAACCTGCTCTCCAATGGATTTGATATTGGTAAAATCGTTCACAAAAACCTCGAAGGCTCCCACTTGATCCGACCTCCATTTATTGATGCGCTGAATATGACGAATATCTCCTATTATATAAGTGGCATCGAATTGTTGGAATCCGGAATTAAAAATTCCCGTGATTTTGAATCTTCGGATGTTGGGCAATTGATTCTGGTTTTCTTTGATAAAAAACGTATTGAAGGAATCTCCTACTTTTAGATTTAACCTGTCGGCTAGGAATTGGGAAATCAATATTTCTTGATTAATATTTTTCGAAAAATCGGGCAATTTACCCGAAACAATATATTCTTTAATATTGCTCCATTGATAATCATTGCCAACGCCTTTGAAAATTATACCTTCGAAAGCGATTGCCGTTCTGATGATTCCGGCTTTGCTGGCGATGGCCTGGATATGGCTAACTTCGGGAACCGAAGTGAATTTTGGATAAAAATCTTGATTTTTTGAAATGGGAACTAGCGTGACTTCGGACTGATTGTTGTCGTAATTCGAAACAATGATGTGCCCATTGAATGCCGAAACTTTCTCTCGGATTTTTTTTTGAAGGCCAATCCCAGTAGCTACGGATATAATCATCATAATCATTCCAATGGCAATTGCCGAAATTGCGATTTTTATAATTGGAGCCGATATACTACTTTTATAATCTTTAGCAGTTATAAGTCGTTTGGCTATGAAATATTCTAAATTCAATTTGGTATGGTATCTAATTCCGTTTTACTTCGTCAATTTGCTTTTGCTGGCGTCAAAAATACGTTTTTATTCTTGGTTTTGGTGATTTTTTCAACTGCTTGTTCTGCCAAGAAAATAGAGAAAAGTAAAACAAAGAAAGCCGATATTCAAGAAATAAAAACCGGCGCTGATAATTTCACCGCTTATTTACCTTTATTGAAAGACAAAAAAATTGGAGTTGTCACCAATCAAACTGGGATTCTATCCACTAAAATTCATTTGGTTGATTTTCTACTTTCGAAAAATAGCAACATCCAAACTATTTTTGCGCCAGAACACGGTTTTAGAGGCACAGCCGATGCTGGCGAAGACGTGGTTGACGGAAAAGATGCCAAAACTGGCTTACCAATTATTTCGCTTTATGGCGACAACAAAAAGCCTAAACCCAAACAATTAGCCGGAATCGACATAATGATTTTCGATTTGCAAGACGTTGGCGTTCGGTTTTACACCTATTTATCCACGCTTCATTATGTGATGGAAGCCTGCGCCGAAAATAATATTCCGTTTATTATTTTGGACAGACCAAACCCAAATGCAAACATTGTTGATGGTCCAATTCTGGAAAAAGAATATATGAGTTTCGCGGGAATGCATCCCATTCCTGTCTTGTACGGAATGACTATTGGCGAATATGGACAAATGATTAATGGCGAAAAATGGTTGCAAAATAGCGCCCAATGCAAGTTGACCGTAATTCCTTGTATTAATTATAATCGAAATATGACTTATAATTTACCTATAAAACCATCACCGAATTTACCCAATAATCAAGCGATAAATCTTTACGCCAGTTTGTGCCTTTTTGAAGGAACAAATGTAAGCGTGGGACGAGGAACGGAAAAACAATTCCAAATTTACGGCTCTCCATTTTTGCCAAAAAGTGATTTTAGTTTTGTTCCAAAACTCAATTTTGGTTCGAAAGAACCAATGCTCAAAGACCAAATTTGCTATGGCGAAGATTTATCGGCTTTGGCCAAAGTAAACCAATTGGAGTTGAAATGGCTTTTAAAAGCGTACAACGAAACTTCGGATAAATCAAAATTCTTCAATTCTTACTTTACCAAATTGGCCGGAACCGGAAAACTACAACAACAAATTAAAGCCGGGATTTCGGAAAAGGAAATTAGAAAAAGTTGGAAAAAAGGACTGAATGACTTCAAAGAAATGAGAAAGAAGTATTTGATTTATTGATCATCTCCCCGGCCCTCTCCGACGGAGAGGGAGCCAAAACCGGATATATTATTGTAAATATTAAACGATGGATTCAAGTTATAACGGCATTTTCTTCTTCATTTCTTCCACGATATTGAAAGCCGCCGGGCAAATCGCAATGTTTTGCAAGGTCAAATCCGAGATTTGTTGAAACTTTTTCCTGTCGGTATGAGGAAATTCGCGACAAGCTTTCGGACGAACGTCATAGATAAAACACGTATTGTCGCTGTCCAGAAAAGTACACGGCACGCTTTGCAAAACATAGTCTTTATCTTCATCGATGCGTAAATACTGGTCGATAAATTGTTGTGGTTTTTGGCGTAAATGTTTCGAAATACGTTCAATATCGGCCGAAGTAAATAATGGCCCGGTGGTTTTACAACAATTGGCACATTTCAAACAATCCGTTTTTTTGAATTCGGCGTCGTGTAAATCCTGCATCACATAATCTAAATTTTTGGGTGGCTTCTTTTTTAGCTTATCAAAATACTTTTTGTTTTCGATATGCTTATCTTTGGCCTCTTTAGGAAGATTGTTTAAAATAGTGTTCATTCGTGGATTTGTTTATTCGTTTATTCGACAAAACGCTTTGCGAAATTACTTAAAACAAATTAACAATTCACTAAATTAACGCCTCAACTATTATGAAAGACCTTTTCGGAAAAGCCATTCTCGATTTTCAAACCAATAATTCTCCCGAGGATTTAATTACCGAAACTTCCATTTCTGAAGCAGATGAAATGAGTGTTGCTTACCTTTTCCGTTCTTATAATGAAATGCCAAAGTTGGAACAAAAAGCCTTACAATTGGCAAAAGGAAGAGTTCTCGACGTGGGTTGTGGTGCGGGAAGTCACAGTTTGATTTTGCAAAATGATCGAAGTCTTGAGGTGATTTCAATAGACATTTCGCCAAATGCCATTGAAGCTAGTAATCTTCGTGGTTTGAAAAATGCCAAAGTTCAAAATATATTAACATTGGAAAACGAAAAATTCGACACCATTTTGTTGCTGATGAACGGCACTGGCATTTTTGGAACCTTAAAAGAAACATCAAAATATTTACAAAAACTGAAAAGCCTGCTCAACCCTAACGGCCAAATCCTGATCGATTCCTCAGATATTATTTATATGTTTGACGACGATGAAGATGGCGGAAAATGGGTTCCAGGCAATGGCTATTATGGCGAATTGACTTTCACCATATCCTACAAGAATGAAACCGAAGCAACCTTTCCGTGGCTTTATCTCGACTGTAATACTTTACAAAATGCGGCTCTTGCCAATGATTTGCAGTGCGAATTGGTTCTTGAAGGCGACCATTTTGATTATTTAGCGAAGCTTACACTTCCAGTAAATCAGTAGTTTTGATGATATCTTGCAAAGCCCGGAACAAAACATCTAAATCTTCCTGAGAATTATAGGCATTTATGGAATATCTCAAAAAATAATTCCCATTCAAAGGCATTACTGGAATCTCGATTTTATATTTATCAAAAAGCATATCCTGAAGTTCAACAGGCTTGGCGGTTTTAATTGGAATACTTGCCATTTGCACCAAAAACTCCTCGGTTATTGGACAAATAGGTTGTGTTTTGAGCAAATCGCAAAATCCCTGATAATTATCCATAACCAGCTTTCTACATTCCTTTGCTTTCGCTTTCCAATCATTTTTTCCAAGAAAATCAATCACCGTTGGTGTGCATAAATAGGCTGAAGTATCTTTTGTGCCTTGAAATTCTTGATAATCCAGAAATTGACTTTCGCCAGGAGAAGCACTTTCGTAACCCCAACCCACAATAAGCGGATCGAGCATTTCCTGAAAATTCTTTTTTACATACAAAAAAGAACTCCCTTTGGGCGCCAACATCCATTTGTGTAGCGTTCCCGTATAAAAATCAGGATTTAATTCCGCAATATCCAAATCCATTTGACCAGGAACGTGCGCACCATCGATAATGGTAATCAATCCCAATTCCCGAGCTTTGTCACAAATTTCCTTTACTGGAAAAATCAAGGCGGTACAACTTGAGATTTGGTTGAGGAAAATAATTTTGGTTTTCGAGGTGTAGCCACTCCAGAATTCCTCCAAGATTTGCTCTTTGGAAACTACGGGAAGCGATATGTTTTGTCGAATATATTTAGCTCCCGATTTTTTACAATAGAAATTCCAAGTTCGGTCCATTGCGCCATATTCTTGGTTTG
The DNA here is from genome assembly GCA_903861155.1 of uncultured Bacteroidota bacterium. GTDB lineage: Bacteria > Bacteroidota > Bacteroidia > Flavobacteriales > Flavobacteriaceae > Flavobacterium. Next base: position 4,859 of record CAIOTL010000113.1, on the reverse strand, counting down.
TGCTGAGGATTTCATCGCCGGATTCCAAATGCAAACTTCGCATAATGGTGTTTACGGCAAACGTCGGGTTTGGCGTAAAAAACAAATCCACCGATTGGCAACCTACATATTTCGACAAACTTTCCCTAGCAGTTTTCAAATATCCTTCCGCCTTCTTTTTGATGAAATAAACAGGTTCGTTTTCAAGTTTCAACTGAAAACGTTGGTATTCCTCGAAAATTGGTTTTGGGCAAGCGCCAAAGGAACCGTGATTCAAGAAGGTGATTTTTGGATTGAGAAGGAATTGCGATTTCATCTATTGATTTTTTGTAAATATAAAAAATCCCAAACTAATGTTTGGGAAAATTATCATCTTGTATTTACTGTAATTGACAAAGATGCAAGACACCTTACTTTTTGTCCGTTTATTTCAGCAGGAATCCACTTTCCTGATTTTTTTAAAACCCTAATAGCTTCTTCGACTGAACCATAACCCACATCTTTCAAAATCTTAATATCACTAATACTTCCATCTGTTTCAACTATAAACGTCGGTATTACCTTTCCATAAAGTCCTTCTTTGTTTGGTTGTTGAAAATTTTTTATCATGAATTTATAAAGTCCCTCCATACCTCCTGGATATTTCGGTTTAACATCGGGTTCTGTAAATTCATACACTTTATCCTCAGATTGAGAAATTGCATCTTTCGGTTGAGAAATTTGTTCTTGTGCCGAAACTATTTGAATTGCAAAAAAAGCAAATGCTAGAAATATAATTTTCTTCATAAAGGAACTATTGGATTTAAAATTGAGAAAAAAAAGAGCAACTTACTATTTTGGTTTTGTTACCTCATACCTATTTTTTTCTGGAACTGCTGCATCTTTGTATTTCGCCATTATTCCTTGCAATCCTTGACCCCATTCTTGCCCTGCTTGCATGGTTTTTTGGGTAAGTTCACCTGCTTTTTCATTCATCTTTTTCCCAACCGGACTTTCATAAAATACAATCATTGCTTTTATGTCTTCGGGCGTATAAATTTCCATATAAATTTTGGCCATTTTATCAAGTAAGCTTGGGATAGACAAATCAAATTCTTTTGAGAAATTTTCTTTATTAGCCTCAGGAATCATATTCAAAATTTGAGGTTTTACAAGCTTTATTTGAGCATCTGCACCACTTATAGAAATCAATTTTAACACATTTGTTTTAAAATTGGCGTCTTGAGCCATAGCCATTTGGGCAATTAACACGAATGCAATAGATAGGAATACTTTTTTCATTTTGTTATTGTTGTTTTTTAAAATTACTAAACGAATAAACAGAAAAATTTACGGAATATTCAAGTATTTATGTGTTTGTAAAGATACACGCCATTTAGGATTATTCATTACGTAATCAACAATTAACGGCGTCATTTCTTCCTTTTTACTCCATTCAGGTTGGAGGAATAATATGGCGTTTTTATTTACTTTTTCGGCTTGTTCTTCAGCAAAAATAAAATCATGTTTATTAAAAATAATCACTTTCAACTCATGGGCTTTGTCGTAAACAGTTTGTGTTGGCAATTTGTTTTTCTTTGGTGAAAGACAGATCCAATCCCAATTACCCGTCAATTTATAAGCTCCTGAAGTTTCAATATGTACTTTTAGGTTATTCCCTTTTAGCTTTTGTGTCAGCAAAGTCATATCCCAAGTCAAAGGCTCTCCTCCGGTCACAACGACCGTATCTGCATATTTTTTAGCATTGGCAACAATCAAATCAATATTTGTTGGTGGATGCAGTTCGGCATTCCAACTTTCCTTGACATCACACCAGTGGCAACCTACGTCGCACCCCCCAATTCTTATAAAATAAGCGGCTGTTCCTGTATGAAATCCTTCTCCTTGAATGGTGTAGAACTCTTCCATCAACGGAAGCATGGCTCCTTTATTTACTGCTAACTGAATTTCTTTTGATAACATTTTTATATTTTGAATGGCAAAGATAGTGAATTTGGAATTTGTGTTTTTGGATAAACATAATGACATAAAAAAACCGATAGTTTATAAAAGCGCTATCGGTTTCTTTATATGCAACTATTCAGGAGTTATTTTAGGTAGGCTAAAAGTTCTAAAGCACGTTTATCCGTTGGATCTATTGCTAACGACTTATTTAAATACTCTTTAGCTTTTACTTTATCTGTAGCCAGGTATATCGTAGCAATGTTATTGAATGCCTCGATGATTTTCTTTTTTGTAAGCGTTTTAGCCAATTCGTCTGGGCCTTTTTCAGTAGCTTTTGCAACAAAATCTTCGTAACATTTTTGCATTACTACTTTATTTTCTAGTAAAGCATTTATTCTAGCTCTGTAAATGTAAGCGTCAATATAAGTCGGCGAAGCTATTAAAACATTTACGAAAGTAGTGTCTGCTTTTTGTAAATCAACAAGATTTATAACTACATCTTTTTGAATATTGGCATAATAAATTGCCAATCCATAATAAACGTTATCATCAAGGAAATTTTTAGAATCTGTACTTGCTATACCTAATTCTAAAACAGCTGCCGCTTCATGGTATAATTTTTTATTAAATAACATAACCCCTACTTCGTTTAAATCTTCAACGGCTAAAGGTTCCATTTCGATTGATTTTTCGATATCGGTCAAGCCCAAACTGAACGCAGCAGGATCTATTGACAATCCATCGGCACTTGTGCCTTTTTTAATCTTGGCCAAACCTAAATACAGATAATCTTTCGCAATAATTTTATTTACGGGGTTAGAAGTAAATGTTTCCAAGGATTTAATAGCAACATCTATATTACCATTCTCATAGGCAGAGTACCCCAAATAACGATAAATTCTTGGATTCACTTTGTCCAATTCTGTCATTTTTTGTGCCTCGGCTTCAAGTGCTTTATAATCTTTTACAAGAATAAGAAAGTCAGCATGGCGCATTCTGGAGTTCAGGGAATAATCTGTCAGACTAAGGTATTTTTCATAATAACTAATCGCCGTTTGCATATATTCAACAGATTTAGAAGGCTTGTTTCTTCCCCATTTATAATAGGTTTCTGCTAATTCTCTATAAACTGGACCGTAATTTGGATTTAAAGTTAGTACCTCTTTGTAAGCTTTCAAAGCCTCGTCATATGATTTAGCCCCTTTTAACAAAACACCTAATTGCATTTTGGCTCTAATTAAAGTATTGTCAGCCTGGAAAGCATCTCTATACGATTTATAGGCATCATTTTGATTTTTATCACCATAAAAAGCATCACCAAGTGCCAATAGTACTTGAGCGTCCATTGGGTTAACCAATTTTGCTTTATTTAAAACTAAAAGCGCATTTTTATAATCAGGCTTTTCGGCATTCATATAAGCTCGTCCAATGTAGACATATTCCTCTAAGTCTTTCCTTCTCATTTTCTTAGTAGCCAAATCGAAATTAGCTTGTGCACCAGCAGTATCTCCTTTGTCCAAATTGACCTGACCTAAACCAATATAATTGAAATTGCCTCCAGCACTACGAGTTATTCCTTTTTGAAAATAAATGTTTGCGGAGTCCTTACTATTTTGAATAAGATAAATATTTCCTAAAAGAAAAGTAGCTTTTCCATCATCGGGTTTAGTTTGAACTATCGATTTCAAAGTCGATTTTGCACTTTCATATTGTTCGGCATCAATTGCTTTTATGGCTTGATTTAAATCTTGTGCGTTGCTTATTGAGGCTGAAGCCAATAAAACAAGGCTGAAAATTTTAAATTTATTCATCTTACTTTTTTTAATTTATTTTTTATTATTGATAATTTCTTTTCTAACATTAATTCTTCTTCCAGGAATCCTTATTGGCAACAAACCCGATTTCAAAATTATTCTTTGTCCAATATCTCCAGCGACAAATGAGGCAAAACCCATTCCAAGTCCTGAATACCCTTGTCCGTCGATGATATACAAATCACGTGCCAAAGGATATTTGCCTTCGGCAATATTATTTTGAGTTGGAGGATAAAAACTTGTCCCTGTCAAGCTTTTAACACTTAATGCATTTACTTTATCAACATATTCCTGCATAACAGGCATTGGTTGCGATAACCAGTTTACCCCAACCACACCAATCATTCCTTTGTTTTGCGCAACAAATTTTATTACCTCATCATTTGTTTTAAATGAATAAACTCCTTTTTCCGGAATCGATTTTATTCCAGCCAATACTTTCATATAATTTACCGTACTTGAATTTGGATTGTCAAAAACCAAGCCTTTAATGTTGGTATCTTGTTTCCCCTGCATAAAACTTATGATACTCTTTAACTCAATTAAAGTGTCATTATTACTTTTATTTGAAACAAAGGCGATGGCATCAGTAGCAAATTTAGTGATTTTTGGAGTAATTTTTTTTTGTTCAAATATTTTATTTTCTTCAACAGTCAAATTTCGGGTCAAAACAGCAATACTAGACTTTTCTTTGAACAGAGAAAGGACAACTTCAGATTCAGACTTTGAAATAATATTAATTTTAGCATCATATTTGCTTTCAAAAACAGCCACTTGATCTTCGATTACTGGTGTCAGAGTTTCGTCAACCAAAATAGTTGCTGAACCTTTCAATATGGATTCCTTTTTTGTGGTTTTATTTTCTTTTTGATTACACATAATAAATAGAAACCCCACAAAAACAAGGGCGAAAACTTTATTCTTTTTATGCATAACTATTCATTATTAGAATTAAAAAATCTAAAAAATCTTAAGAACGAATAAACGATAAGGATTACGCCAAAAGTTATTCTATAAGTTGAAGACATCGCTATTGGAAAGTTTCTAGGAAAAACTAGGTCCCAAAAAATAACAATAAGACCTAGACACAAATATACGAAAAAAAACAAAATTCCTATAATG
>CAIOTL010000112.1 GCA_903861155.1 uncultured Bacteroidota bacterium | reverse complement strand
ACGCTTATGGCGATATTAGAAGATGTGTTTAGAAATGCATTGAAGAAAAAATTCGGATCGGATGATAATTTTGATATTATCATTAATCCTGACAAAGGCGATATGGAAATCTGGCAAAGAAGAGTTATCGTTGCTGATGATGATGTAGATTTAGACCATTTGGAAATTTCGCTTACAGATGCTCGTAAAATTGAGCCTGACTTTGAAATCGGTGAAGAGGTTTCGGAAGAAGTTAAGTTAATTGATTTAGGAAGAAGAGCTATTTTGGCTTTGCGACAAAATTTGATTTCCAAAATTCACGAACACGATAACACGAATCTGTATAAATTATTCAAGGATTTAATAGGAGAAATTTACACTGCAGAAGTGCATCACGTTCGTCCGAGAGTTGTTATTTTGATTGACGACGAAGGAAATGAAATTATTCTTCCAAAAGAAAAACAAATACCATCTGATTTTTTCCGTAAAGGAGACAACGTTCGTGGGATTATTGAAAGCGTTGAATTGAAAGGAAATAAACCTCAAATAATTATGTCTAGAACTTCAGAAAAGTTTTTAGAAAAATTATTCGAACAAGAAATCCCAGAAGTTTTCGACGGTTTGATTATGGTGAAAAATGTAGTGAGAATTCCTGGCGAAAAAGCAAAAGTAGCCGTTGATTCTTATGATGATAGAATTGATCCAGTTGGTGCTTGTGTGGGAATGAAAGGGAGTCGTATTCACGGTATTGTTCGTGAATTAGGAAACGAAAACATTGACGTTATCAATTATACCAGTAATATTCAATTATACATTACTAGAGCATTAAGCCCTGCAAAAGTTTCTTCGATTAAGATTAATGAAGAAACAAAAAGAGCCGAAGTTTTCTTGAAATTAGAAGAAGTTTCGAAAGCAATTGGTAGAGGTGGGCACAATATTAAGTTGGCGGGTCAATTAACTGGTTATGAACTTGACGTTATTCGTGAAGGAGATGTTGCCGGTGCTGCCGCAGATGAAGATGATGTTGAATTAACTGAGTTTTCAGATGAAATTGAAGAATGGGTAATCGAAGAATTTGCAAAAATTGGTTTGGATACTGCCAAAAGTATTTTGAAACAAGATGTGAATGATTTAGTGAGGAGAACGGACTTAGAAGAGGAAACAATTCTAGATGTAATGAGAATATTGAAAGAAGAATTTGATAGTTAGTCAATTCTTCAAATAATAAATTTAAACTTTATTTCTGTTTCTTTTGAGAAGTAAAAATAAGGAACAATAAAGAAGGTAATATTAAAAAGGTTTTATGTCTGAAGAGAAAGTTATTAGAATAAACAAAGTTTTAAGGGAATTGAATATTTCTTTAGAAAGAGCTGTGGATTATCTAAAAGATAAGGGTATTGTTGTTGAATCAAACCCAAACACAAAAATTTCTGATGACGTTTACAATGTTTTGTGCGGTCAGTTTGCTGGAGACAAAGGCAATAAAGAGGCTTCAAAAGAGGTAGGTGAGGAGAAAAGAAAAGAGAAAGAAGCTTTGCGTGTTGAACGTGAAAAAGAAATTGAAGAAAAACATAAACATGACGAAGAGCGCTTAAAAAGTCAAGAAGTCATCAAAGCACGAGCTATAGTGACTGGTCCAGTTCACGTTGGAAATATTGACCTTAATCCAAAAAAATCGCCTATAATTCCTGCTCCAGTCGTTGAAAAAACGGGAACTCCAGTTACAGAAAATTTTCAGGAGAAACCAATCCAAAATGAAACTATACAAGAAAAAGTTGTTTCAGATAAGAAAGTTGTTAAGCCAATTATCGAAATAAATGAAGCCAAAAAAGAAGTTGCTCCAACGACAAAAACTGCTCAAAAAGTAGTAGAATCACCTACAGCTCCTATTGAGGAATCGATCACGACTAAATATACTAAATTATCTGGAGCGACATTGACGGGTCAAACCATAGATTTATCTCAATTTAATAAACCAAAAAAGAAAAAAGAAGAACCTAAAATTACGCCAAATAAACCCGGAACACCTGGTGCTCCTGGAAGTGCAGCTAGTAATGCTAATAAAAATAAACGAAAAAGGATTGCTCCAAAACTTGGTGCGCCAAGACCACCTGTAACTCCTGGAGTTCCGGGTGCGCCAAATCCCAATAAAATTACTCCAAATGCCGGTGGCGGTGGATTTAATGCCAACCGAGGTGCAAGACCTGGTTTTGTAAAAGGTGCCAGACCTGCAATCACAGCCAAAGTTGAGCCAACAGAAGAAGAAGTAAAAAATCAAATTAGAGAGACTTTAGAAAAACTGCAAGGAAAAGGCGGTAAATCGAAAGCGGCTAAATATAGAAGAGACAAAAGAGATACACACCGTCAAAAATCAGATGACGAGCAAAGAGCCATAGACGAAGGAAGTAAAACGATTAAGGTTACCGAGTTTGTGACTGTTGGTGAAATTGCTATTATGATGGATGTTCCAATTACTAAAGTTATTGGAACCTGTATGTCATTAGGTATTATGGTAACTCAAAATCAACGACTTGACGCAGAAACATTGACAATTGTTGCCGATGAATTTGGATACGAAGTCGAATTTATCACCGTTGATATCGAAGAAGCCATTCAAGTTGTACCGGACAAAGAAGAAGATTTAGTTTTTAGAGCGCCTATCGTAACCGTAATGGGTCATGTTGATCACGGTAAAACATCTTTACTGGATTATATTCGTAAAGAAAATGTTATCGCTGGTGAATCTGGAGGAATAACACAGCATATTGGCGCCTACGGAGTGACATTGGAAGATGGTCAGAAAATAGCTTTCCTTGATACACCGGGTCACGAAGCGTTTACCGCAATGCGTGCTCGTGGTGCTCAAGTAACGGATATCGCAATTATTGTGGTTGCTGCCGATGATGATATTATGCCACAAACCAAAGAAGCTATTTCTCATGCTCAAGCAGCGGGAGTTCCAATTATATTTGCCATCAATAAAATTGACAAACCAAATGCCAATCCTGAAAAAATCAAGGAAAAACTGGCAGGTATGAATTTACTTGTTGAAGATTGGGGTGGAAAAATCCAATCGCATGATATTTCGGCGAAAGTCGGAACAGGAGTGAAAGAATTATTAGAAAAAGTATTATTGGAAGCCGAACTTTTGGATTTAAAATCCAATCCAAATAAAGCAGCGCAAGGAACAGTTGTGGAAGCCTTTTTGGACAAAGGAAAAGGATACGTTTCTACCATATTAGTTCAACACGGAACCCTAAGAATTGGGGATTATATGCTGGCTGGAAAACACCATGGAAAAATAAAAGCCATGCACGATGAAAGAGGAAATATCGTGACCGTTGCAGGTCCTTCGACTCCGGTATCCGTATTGGGATTAGATGGCGCAGCGACAGCGGGTGATAAATTCAACGTTTTTGAAGACGAAAAAGAAGCCAAACAAATCGCTTCTAAACGTTCTCAATTGATGCGTGAACAATCGGTTCGTACACAACGCCATATCACGTTGGATGAAATTGGAAGAAGAATTGCATTAGGTCAATTTAAAGAATTGAACATTATCCTTAAAGGTGATGTGGATGGTTCTGTTGAAGCCTTGTCGGATTCGTTCTCTAAATTATCTACCGAAGAAATTCAAATCAATATCATTCATAAAGGTGTTGGAGCGATTACTGAAACCGATGTAATGTTAGCTTCTGCTTCGGATGCGATTATCATTGGATTTAATGTTCGTCCTGCCGGAAATGCGAGACAATTAGCCGATAAAGAAGAAATAGACATCCGTTATTATTCTATCATTTACGCCGCTATCGACGACTTGAAAGATGCAATGGAAGGAATGCTTGCGCCGGAAATGAAAGAAGAAATTCTTGGAACTGCTGAAATTAGAGAGATATTCAAAATATCGAAAGTAGGTTCTATTGCAGGAAGTATGGTTATGGATGGTAAAATTGTTAAAAACGCCAAAATGAGAATCATTAGAGACGGAGTTGTCGTCTTTACTGGAGAATTATTGGCATTGAAACGATTTAAAGATGACGTAAAAGATGTGGCTAAAGGATATGATTGTGGTATTCAGGTTAAAGGATACAACGACATTGAAGAAAGAGATATTATTGAATCTTACCAAGAAGTAGCGGTCAAAAAGAAATTGAAATAAAATTTCAATATATTTATAAGAAATCCCGAGCAATCGGGATTTTTTTTGTTTAGTTTTGGTTGTGTATTTGGTAAATCAAAAAAACGCAAATATGAAAGATATAGTAATTGGTGTTTTAATGATGCTGTTTGGAATAGCCGTGATTTGGTACACTTCAAAAGGCAAAAAAAAACACTGGTATTTCTTCAATTAATAATTTTCAAGGTTATGCTGGTGGAGTGTGTTTTATACTGATAGGGATAATATATATATTGAATAAATTGCACTTATAATAAATACGAATTGGTATTTATGTTTCCTCAGATATTCAGAACTTTGATTGTTTTTCCAGAATAGATATAACCACTATTTGTTATTCCGAGGTACTAGGAATCTCAACACACGAGAGTAACTAATGAGATTCCTCCTTCGTCGGAATAACAAGTTTATGGGGCTTTTTTAAACTGATAAAGGTTGTCTTTACTTACTCGGTTTTATCAAAAGCACATTGTTGTACTTCTTTTTAATGTCGATTAGGGAGCGTTCGGTTTCGATGCGAGTTTTGAAATTGCCAATCCAAATCTTATAATTTGGAGTGTTAAAAACGATCGTGGCGTCAATGTCAGAGAAATTCTGTTTGAACTCAATCAACGTTTTTTTGGCGTTTTCGCTACTACCATTATAAATTTGAATTTTATAGGAGTCATTCACCGTGAGTGAAGGGTTTATCTTTCTTTTTTCGTTTAGTAATTGCTCAAATTTTGGATCTTGAGTTACGGTAACGTTATGGTCTTGAGCGTGTACATAGCAAGTCGAAAGACCTGCCAAAAAAAAAGAGAAAATGATTTTTATTGAAGCTTGAATTCTCATAATGGGATTGTTTTTATGCAAAAATAGTGTTTAAAGGATATAATTGGGACGTTGGTGTTATTTAGAATTAATATAAATTATATTTAAGACTATTTTAGGGTTTTGAGAATAGTTCTTAAAGTGTATTTTTGTCGAATATTTTAATAAAAAGTGATTTTTATCATATTTAAAATCTGGAAAAAGTCATATCAACATTGTAGATAATAACTATTATATGAAAAAGGTGGGTAACCATAATTCGATTTCAAGGAAATTATATTTGAGCTTGGCTTTAATGCTAGCAATATCCTTAACTTCTTATGCGCAAGTTGCGACTCCGGCAGCAACCGCAACCGCAACTCCAGCAGCTACAAAGACCGCATTAACTCCAGGGGTTGCGCAAGGTGGCGACCCTATAAAAGGGAAGGAACTTTTTAACACCAATTGTGCGGCATGCCATAAATTGGATGCAAAAGCAACGGGGCCGGCTCTTAGAGGAGTTGGATCTCGTCACGAAAAGCCTTGGTTTTACAAATGGGTTCATAATAGTGCTGATTTAATCAAATCTGGAGATGCTGCAGCCGTAAAACTTTTTGAAGACAACAATAAGATTCCAATGACTCCTTTTCCACAATTGTCGGAAGCGGACATTGATAATATTGTGGCTTATGCTTCGGAACCGAAAGCAACGGCAGCTGTTACGCCAGTTGCAGGGGCAAAACTTCCTGGAACGGAAGCTAGTGGAGGCGGAATTTCGAATAATGTTATTCTGGGTGCATTGTCTTTAATAATGGCAATTCTTGTCGTAATGTTGTTTTTGGTGAACAATGTTTTACGAAAAGTAGCTGCTGCAAACGGAATCAATGTTGAACTAAAAGAACCAACTATTCCAATTTGGAAAGCTTTCGCCAAAAATCAATTTTTAGTATTGATAACTTCAATATTCCTATTGTTGGCGAGTGCCTTTTTTGTTTATGGTTACTTGATGCAAATTGGTGTAGACCAAAATTACGAACCAGTTCAGCCAATTCATTACTCCCACAGAATTCACGCTGGAAGCAACGGAATTAACTGTAACTATTGTCACTCTGCTGCTCGTGTAAGTAAAAATTCAGGAATTCCTTCGTTGAATGTTTGTATGAATTGTCACAAAAACATTTCGGAAGTTTCAGACACAACGGCTACCAAAGATTATTCAAAAGCGTTTTATGATGCTGAAATTAACAAATTATACAAAGCGGTAGGTTGGGACAAAGCCAACCAAAAATATACTGGAATTACGCAGCCTGTAAAATGGGTTCGTATTCATAACTTGCAAAGTTTTGTTTACTTCAACCACTCACAACACGTTACTGTTGCCGGGGTTGCTTGTCAAACTTGTCACGGTCCGGTTCAAACTTTCGAAAATCAAAAACAATTTGCAAAATTGACGATGGGATGGTGTATTGATTGCCACAGAAAAACCGATGTCAAAATGGAAGGTAACGATTATTACACCAAAATTCACGAACAACTTTCCAAAAAATATGGTGTAAACAAATTGACTGCAGCACAAATGGGAGGATTGGAATGTGGTAAATGCCATTATTAAAAATAATAATAATTAAGAAGCTAATATTTATATAGAATATGTCATCAAACAAAAAATACTGGAAAAGTGTTGAAGAACTAGACCAAAACAGTTCTATTGTTGAGGCGCTTAAAAATAACGAATTTGTTGAAGAAATTCCTACTGATACGTTTTTAGGAAACAGTGATGCTCCATCATTTTCATCAACAACACGTCGTGATTTTTTAAAGTACGTTGGATTTACCACAGCGGCAGCAACACTTGTAGCCTGCGAAGGTCCCGTTCACATGTCGATACCTTACGTGGTTCAACCGGAACAAATCATCCCTGGAATTGCCGATTATTATGCAACTTCGGTTTTTGATGGTTTCGATTTCGCCAATCTTTTAGTGAAAACTCGTGAAGGGCGTCCTATTAAAATAGACAATAACACCATGGCTGGCGCAAAATTTGCCGCTAATGCCAGAATTCACGCCTCGATATTGTCATTGTATGACAGTATGCGTTTGAAAGAGCCTAAAATTGCCGGTAAAACTGCAACTTGGGTTGAAGTTGATTCAAAAATAAAATCAGGTTTGGCCGATGCCAAAGCAAAAGGGGGACAAGTTGTTCTTTTGACCAATACATTGGCAAGTCCTTCAACCGAGAAGTTGATTGCCGAATTGATTTCCAAAAATCCAAATGCAAAGCACGTTATTTATGATGCAGTTTCTTCTTCGGAAGCATTAGATGCATTCGAAACGGTTTACGGAGAAAGAGCTTTGGTTGATTACGATTTTTCAAAAGCTTCGTTGATAGTTTCTGTTGGTGCTGATTTCCTTGGAGATTGGCAAGGAGGAAGTTATGATTCAAGTTATGCTCAAGGTAGGATTCCTAAAAACGGAAAAATGTCGCGACATTTCCAATTGGAAGCGAATATGACTTTGTCTGGTGCAGCTGCCGATAAACGTTTGGCAATGTCAACTGCAAATCAAAAACAAGCATTAGTACTTATATATAATACAGTTGTTGGTGCTTCGGTTCCAGTAACTTTAGATGCAAAATTTAAAACAGAAGTTACTAAAGCTGCCCAACAGTTGAAAGCTGCCGGAAGTAAAGGAGTTTTAGTTTCTGGCATTCAAGATAAAAATGCCCAATTGTTGGTTTTGGCCATCAACAAAGCATTAGCTAGTGACGCTTTTTCTACAAATGGAACAAGACAAATACGAAAAGGTTCTAACGAGAAAGTAGCTCAATTAGTTAACGATATGAAAGCAGGAAGCGTTCATACTTTGATTATGAGTGGAGTTAATCCAGTTTATACTTTGCCAAATTCAAAAGATTTTGTTGAAGGATTGAAAAAAGTGAGTCTTTCGGCTTCATTCTCTTTAAGAGAAGACGAAACGGCTTCAATAACAACTATTGCTGCTGCCGTTCCTCACTATTTGGAATCTTGGGGTGACGTAAGCATCACAAAAGGAACGTATGGTCTGACTCAACCAACCATTCGTCCTTTGTTCGACACCAAACAATTTCAAGAAGTTTTAATGTCGTTGAATGGAAGTGTTGGAACCTATTACGATTATTTAAAAGCTAGTTCAGCATCAATAATATCGGGTTCTACTTGGAATAAAGTATTACACGACGGAATTTTCGTTGGAACAATACCTTCTGTTTCTGCCGGTTTAGCTGATTATTCCGCCGCCGCAAACACTTTGGCACAATCGAAAGCTGCACCAAGTTTAGAATTGGTTTTATACACAAAAACAGGTTTGGGCGATGGTCAGCAAGCGAACAATCCTTGGTTGCAAGAATTGCCGGATCCAATCACGAGAGTTTCTTGGGATAATTATGTTACCGTTTCGAATGCAGATGCCAAACTTTTGCTATTGTCAAACGAAATCGTTGCGAATGGTGGTTTGAATGGAAGTTATGCTACCATCAAATCAGCTGACGGAGTTGCATTAGAAAACGTGCCAGTAATTGTTCAGCCGGGACAAGCCGTTGGAACCATTGGTTTGGCTTTGGGTTATGGTAAAAAAGTGGCGCTAAAAGAAGAAATGCAAGTAGGTTTAAATGCTTACTCATTATATAAAGGTTTCAATAATGTACAATCCGTTACGTTGACAAAAGTTGCCGGAGACCACGAGTTTGCTTGTGTTCAAGGTCAAAAAACGTTGATGGGAAGAGGTGATATTATCAAGGAAACCACTTTAGAAATATTCAATACCCAAAAAGCGGAAGTTTGGAACGAACAACCAATAGTTTCTTTGGATCATAAAGAAGTTAAAGCAACTACGGTAGATTTATGGGCTTCATTTGATCGTTCGGTAGGACATCATTTTAATCTTTCCATCGATTTGAATGCGTGTACCGGTTGTGGATCTTGCGTTATTGCTTGTCACGCCGAAAACAACGTTCCAGTTGTAGGAAAAGCTGAAATTAGAAGAAGCCGAGATATGCACTGGTTGCGTATTGATAGATATTATTCTTCGGAGGAAACTTTTGCAGGCGATGACGAAAGAAAAGATAAAATTGCAGGTTTGTCAAGTTCACTTTCCACCTTTAGAGAAATGGAACAAGCGTCGGACAATCCACAAGTTTCTTTTCAACCAGTAATGTGTCAACATTGTAATCACGCACCTTGCGAAACAGTTTGTCCGGTTGCAGCAACATCTCACGGTCGTCAAGGTCAAAATATGATGGCGTATAACCGATGTGTTGGAACTCGTTATTGTGCGAACAACTGTCCGTATAAAGTACGTCGTTTCAACTGGTTCTTATACAGTCAAAATAAAGAATTCGATTTCCATATGAACGAGGATTTAGGTCGTATGGTGTTGAATCCTGATGTAAAGGTTCGATCTCGTGGGGTTATGGAAAAATGTTCAATGT
>CAIOTL010000111.1 GCA_903861155.1 uncultured Bacteroidota bacterium | reverse complement strand
TTATTTTGAAGTTGTTTGTATTGAAATTGTCCAACAGTTTCTTGATTGAAATACAATTCTTTACTTCTATCACTTATTGCCCCAAGATAGCCGCTGGATTGATTGATTTGATTATTTATTTCGGTTATGATAAATGCTAAAATTGTTATATCAAGACGATTTGTTAAAGCATCATTTCTCCAATTGTAATGTTGTAATTTAGTTTCTTCTCTAGTTCCTTTGTTTTCGGCAAGTTCTATTTTTAGAGTTTTAGTAAAATGCTGAGAAGTTTGTGTTCTCGATTTTCCTTGAATATCTTCGAGTAGTTTATTGTTTATTTGTTCCGAATGAAATTCATTCTGAAAACGAACTATCTTTTCCAATTCTTTCTGCAAATCAGAACGATAAAAGTCGGGGATATATTTACCTCCATTTGATAAAGAATTAAAAACCCATTGTCCGGGTGTTAAATTATTTTCAAAAATTTCTTTAGCAATTTTCATTCCGTCAATTGCTTCTCCTTCTTCGGCAGTTTTGGCTTTTCGACTGCTTTTATAACCACGTTTTTTGTTCATCATCAATAAAACTTGAACCAATTTTTCTTTTGTAACGGCTTCAACTGCTGCTTTTGCTCTTAATTGATAAGATGAGAAAGTAGTTTCTTTTCCAGTTTCTGCATAAATAAAATCGGCAGTAATGAATTTTATTTTGCTGAAAATTTCTAATAAAGCATATCGCCTTTGTTTAAAACGTTGCAAACCTCTTCTTGCTCCACGTTTTAATGTTCTATCTGCATTTATAGAAATTGTATTGCCTTTTTTAAAATCCGCTTCTTCATCTGTAGTAAGTGGAACGATGCGAACCCCTGTATTTATAATGGATGATGCTTCGTTTTCATTTTCTGCTTCATTAATAAAAGACCAACCTATTGATGTTGTCCCTAAATCCAATCCTAATATTTTTTTCATTTTTTTTTTATGTCTTTTATGATGATTTTCCTTACCTATAAATTAATCTTTAAATTTAACAAAAAAATAGTTGCCATTTTCACGGTTTTCCGCATTCGGAAATTAAAACTTTTATTGTATCATTGTAGTACAATTTTGAAGCAATTCACAATAAGGATTATTCCGTTGTGAAAACATTCAAAGCGGCCTCACAAGGGTCGCTTTTTTTATGGGGTATTTTGAAGTGAAAGAGCCAATATGAAAATGCCCATGTCGATTACAAATTCACAAGTTGGAGATCTAATTTTAAAAGTATTAGATCTGAAGACGATTGTTTTGCTGGGTCTTTTGATAAAATTATTAGTTTACTGATTAAGGAAGGTTCCATGATGGGGTAAAGTAAAAATTATGACATAAGTTATGGGTGGTAGAACCAAAAACCAAAGGAAATAATCTGATAATCAAAAATAATAGCCTATTAAATATGTTTCGTTTAGTGCTACATCCAATAATACGTTGTTTCAAATTCAATTTGTTCGTCTTGAATCAAATTTTCTTGAATGTAATTTCCCAATTCGTTTTTTTTAATTGGTTCAACTATACTTCTTTTTCTATGCAATAGTAGGAATGCAAGCTGACAAGATGTGAGGTTATTAAAAATTATCTCTATTATTTTTAGGATTAGAAAAAAGGGGATTTAATACAGAAGTTTTGTTTTCCTGCTGGCTGGAAGTGTCGAAGGAATAGGTAAAACTGCCTTTGCAAGAACAATCAACTGCCAGCAACAAAAATCACGCAAGCAGGGTTCAATTCCTTGCTATTTACATAATTTTTCACCGTAAATGTATTGGTATTGTAATACATCAGTTTGGCAGTTACCAAAACAAAACAATCAGCGGGAAGTGCAAAACTAGTCCAATGGGTCTCCGCAACTAGGGCAGTTGGTCTTTCAAACGGCAAAATAAAATGAGTTTCAGTAGCAGCAGTATTGGATTCTAAGTTAGTAGCTAAAATAGACACCACCAATTCTGCTTGAAATGTTTTCTGTGCAAAAACAACCTCCGTTTTGGGCTCAAATTTCGGTATGATTATGCTAAGCTGTCGCTGTGAATCCAAACTAATAGCAATCCTTGGTGAAAAATAATTCGCAAAAGGGGAGTGGGTGTTAAACTCAAATCCAACGAGGGTACTCATATCAGTATTCAAAGGAGTGCGTTGCCCTTTAAGTAATGTGGTATTCGTTTGCAAGGCTTTATAAAGTTGACCCGTAAGCCGTCGGTACATAAAAGTGTCCGTAAGTCCCACCAAAAAAGGAATTAAGAAAAGTCGCAAAATTTTCGCCCAATGACTGCATAGGGTAAATTCAGAACTGCTTAGTTTTGTGGCCTTGGTTTGTTTCATATCCTCAGGTCGGCTTTGTGCAATTTGCTTGCCACCAACATTCCTAAATCCAAATCGCCAATCTTTCCGCTAAAGATGTTTTTTTTATTAATTCGTGCCATCTTGTAAAGTGTTTGTAATGTGCGACATAAAGGTAGTAATACGCACACTATCTTCTGGTATACTTTATGTTAAATTTAATATGAATCTATATTCACTCTATACTCACTCTATAAAAAATCATAATAGTATAGAGTGAGTATAGAGTCACTATAGAGTCAATAAGAAGTAGATAGTAATAAAAAAGCACTTTACTGTGAAATAAAGTGCTACTATTAGGGAGTTTAATTTATAAAGGATTACCCCAAGAAAACTTTCAAATCTTCGTAAGTCTTAATTTTTACACTTACTTTTTCTTTGTGCAACACACTTTCAATTTGTGTAGGAATAGGCAATTTTAGATGCAATGCTGGTTCCACCACATCTAAAAATTTGATAGGATGAGCAGTTTCCAAGAAAATCCCAATGGCGTTTGCGTGGTTTTTCAACTCTTTTTTCAAGCCTAAATAACCAACCGCGCCGTGTGGTTCAGCAATATATCCATCCTTTTTATAGATGGATTGCATGGCTTCCAAAGTTTCGGCATCGGTATACGAAAACGAAGAGAAATCTTTTTTGAATTGCTCTAAATCATTGTTGTACATTTCTTGAATACGGATGAAATTACTTGGGTTGCCCACATCCATTGCATTCGAAATCGTTGCTTTGGAAGGTTTTGGATCGTAATTTCCTTTTTCTAAAAATCTCGGAACCGTATCATTTACATTGGTTGAAGCCACAAAATGTTCGATTGGCAAACCTAATTTTTTTGCCATAATTCCGGCGCAAATATTTCCGAAATTTCCACTCGGACAAGAAAATACCAAGGGTTTGTTTTGGGATTTCAGTTGTTTGTAAGCAAAGAAAAAGTAAAACATTTGAGGCAACCAACGAGCAATATTGATCGAATTTGCCGATGTTAGTTTTTTATGTTTCAGGCTTTCGTCGAGGAATGCTTTTTTGACCATATCCTGGCAATCGTCAAAAACGCCATCCACTTCAAGCGCTTTGATATTTTGTCCCAAAGTCGTCAATTGTCGTTCTTGGATGTCGCTCACTTTTCCCGAAGGATATAAAATGATAACTTCCACCCCTTGAACACCCAGAAAACCACTGGCAACAGCGCCACCAGTATCGCCCGAAGTCGCTACAAGAACCGTGTTTTTACTGTCTTTTTGGTCTTTATTGAAATATGCCAAACAACGTGACATAAAGCGTGCGCCAACGTCCTTGAAAGCCATTGTTGGTCCATGATATAATTCTAATGCGTAAATATCTTTTTCCACTTTTACCGTTGGAAAATCGAAACACAAAGTTTCGGCTATGATTTGTTTTAAAGTTTCGGCAGGAATTTCGTCACCCACGAATTGTTTTATGGCTTCGAAGGCAATTTCGGCATTGCTCAAATTTTCGATATTCACGAAAAAATCAGCTTTTAAAGGAGTAATCGATTCTGGAAAATATAAACCTTTATCGGTCGCTAATCCTTGAATTACCGCTTCTTCGAAAGAAACTTTTGGGGCATTATGGTTTAAACTGTAGTATTTCATTTGACTTTTGCTATCGCAATATACTTTTGCCTTTTGGCTAATGCTTATTGCTTAATTATATTATACTTATTCCTTCCGAATTCACTTTGGAAACGTGAATTTCATAAGGCAATTTTATTTCGTCATATACCGCGCTCATAGCTTTGGCAATTTTTTCGGCGGTTTCCTTTCCTCTGCTTAATGCAAAAATAGAAGGACCAGAACCTGAAATTCCAGAACCCAAAGCTCCGTTTTCGTAAGCGGTTTTTTTGATTAAATCGAAACCAGGAATTAGCATGCTACGAACGGGTTCGATTATTTCATCGTGCAAGGAACGCCCAATCAATTCGTAATCATTGGTGTATAATCCTGCCACTAATCCACCCACATTTCCCCATTGGGTAATGGCACTTTTTAGGGAAACAGTTTGTTTTAATACCGAACGAGCATCTGATGTTTTCAATTCAATTTGAGGATGAACCACCGTTGCATACAATTCGGATGGACTATCAATTTTGATAATATCCAATGGATCCGAACATCTTACCAAAGTAAATCCGCCCAATAGGCAAGGAGCAACATTGTCAGCGTGGGCGTTTCCACTGGCTAGTTTTTCACCTTGCATGGCAAATTTCACCAATTCTTTTCTTGTAAAAGGACGACCTAATAATTCGTTGATTCCAAAGACAGCTCCTGCTGAACTGGCAGCGCTACTTCCGATTCCGCTTCCGGCTTTGATGTGTTTGTAGATTTCAATCTCGAAACCAAATTCAGTTTTCACTTCTTCCATCATGGCTAAAGCTGCCACACCCGCTACATTATTTTCGGTTTCCAATGGCAAATCGGCTCCTACAATCTTAGTAATACGAATGCCTTTTACGGCAGATTTTCGGATGATCATTTCGTCACCCGCAGTGGTTAAGCAAAGTCCTAAAACATCAAATCCACAGGAAAGATTAGCGATTGTGGCGGGGCAAAATATTTTTATTTCATTCATATAATTGTCTTAATGTCAAAAGTCATAAGGTATTAAAGATTCAAAGTTTCGTTAGCTTTGTCAAAGTTTTAAACTTTGACAAAGAAGTATAGAATTACATATTTCCCACACGAATCACATCGGCAAAAATTCCCGAAGCGGTAACGGCAGCACCAGCACCAGCGCCTTTTATCAATAAAGGTTGGTCGATATAGCGGTCTGTGTAAAATTGTACAATATTATCTTTTCCTTCTAAATTATAGAACGGACTTTCTTTCGGAATAAATTCCAAACCAACGCTTGCTTTTCCGTTTTCGAAAGTGGCGACATATTTCAAACGACAATCTTTTGCTTTAGCTTGCGCCAATAAATTCTCGAAATGAGCCGCATTCTTGATTAAAGATTTAAAGAAATCATCGTTATTTGTTGTTGCTAAACATTCTGCCGGTAGGAAAGATTTATTGGTAATGTCTTCAATTTCCATTTGGTAACCGCTTTCGCGGATAAGAATTAAAATCTTTCTGGCAACATCAACTCCGCTTAAATCAATTTTAGGGTCAGGTTCTGTAAAACCTTGTACACCAGCTTCTTTTACCACATCGTGAAAAGAATTATTTTCGTCGAAATTGTTGAAAATAAAGTTCAAACTTCCCGACAAAACAGCTTGTATTTTGTTGACTTGATCACCCGAAGCAATTAAGTTTTTAACGGTATCTATGATTGGTAATCCAGCTCCAACATTGGTTTCAAACAAGAAAGGCGCATTAAATTGACGGGATAGATTTTTTAGTTTTTTGTAATTTTCATAAGCCGATGAACACGCAATTTTATTACAAGTTACCACGGCAATATTTTGTTTTAAATATTGCTCGTACGTTTCAGAAACGCTTTGATTGGCAGTAATATCTACAAAAATACTGTTACGTAAATTCAATGATTTTACTTTCGAAATAAAAGTTTCCATATTGGCAGGTTCTCCATTTTCTAATACTGATTGCCAGTCTTTTAAAGGAATTCCATCTTCGTCGAAATGCATTTTTCTAGAATTGGATACAGCCGCAACTCTAAGGTTTATTTTTAGATTTTCTTTTAGAAATTTCTTTTGTTGGCTAATTTGTTCGATGAATTTCTCCCCTACATTTCCAACACCCATTACGAACAAATTCAATTGTTTTGTGTTTTCTTCGAAGAAACGTTCGTGAAGCGTATTTAATGCTTTTTTCACATCTCTTTCGTTAATAACTGCCGAAATATTTCTTTCGGAAGCCCCTTGCGCAATCGCACGAATATTAACGTTGTTTTTTCCTAAAGTGCTAAACATTTTACCACTTAATCCTTGGTGGTTTTTCATGTTTTCGCCGACCAAAGCAATGATGCAAAGGTTTTTCTCTACAATACAAGGATCCACTTTGTTTTGTGAAATTTCGATACCAAAAGCTTTATTGATTGCGTTTTCTGCTTTTTCAGCATCGGCATTTAAAATTCCGATGCAAATAGAATGTTCCGATGAAGCTTGAGTGATGAAAATCACGTTGATATTTTCATTTGACAATACTTCGAAAAGTCTTTTAGATGAACCGGCAACGCCAATCATTCCTGAACCTTCAAGCGTGATCAAAGTAATATTATCAATATGGCTAATTCCTTTTACCGGATTGTTATTCGATGTAACTTTATTCGAAATAAGAGTTCCTTCAGCATCAGGTTCGAAAGTATTTTTGATAAGAATTGGAATATTCTTTCTCAAAACAGGCTGAATTGTTGGTGGATACAACACTTTCGCACCAAAATGCGACAACTCCATGGCTTCTTGGTACGAAATAAAGGCTATAGGTTGGGCTTGTTTTACGATTTTTGGGTTGGCAGTAAACATTCCGTTGACGTCAGTCCAGATTTCCAATTCAGAGGCATCCAAGGCTCCGGCTAAAATTGCGGCGGTATAATCGGAACCACCCCGACCAAGAGTTGTACCAATTTCGTCAAGTGTGGAAGAAATAAAACCTGGCATAACAACTATTTGAGCGTTATTTGATGTAAAATAATCAGCTATTAATGGATTTGTAATTTCGAAGTTTACCGCAGCTTTCCCAAAATTATTATTTGTTTTTATCAATTCTCGGCTGTCTTTATAACCGCAATTTTTGTCTTTTTGTTTGAAGGCTTCGGCAATAATATAAGAAGATAATAATTCACCAAAACTCAAAATGGTATCTGAAGTTCTTGGAGATAATTCGCCAAGTAAAAAACAACCGTCCAACAATGTTTCTAGGTGGTTAATGATTCTTTTGATGTGACTTAAAGCGCTACTTTGTTCACTTACGGGAATTAATTCCTTAATGGCGTCTAAATGTTTTTTCTCGATTTCGGCAACAACTTCCTTAAAACTTTCGTCGTTTGAAGCTGCATTATGAGAGGCAAGAACTAATAAATCGGTTACTTTAGTGAAAGCCGAAACAACTACAATAATTTTGTCTTGTTTTGCTTTATTAAGAACTATATCAAGTACAAGTTTTATATTTTGTGCATTGGCAACTGAAGTTCCGCCAAATTTTAATACTTTCATTTTGTTTGTTTTATTTTAAAAGGCAATGGTTTTTATACACCTATGAACTCTCTTCATCTTGGAAAAGAAGTGCGAAAATTGGATTATATGTTAAAATGTATACCCCTAAAGGGTAGTTGTAGTTGTTGTAGTAGAGGTAAATGCAACAGAAAATTCAACCCAAATTGGAGTTGCTATCGAGGAATGATATGTAGTACTGTTGTTTTTCATTTGATTTTTCAAAAGTACATTTTTTTATAAAATAACAAAACCTTTTTTCTGTTTTTGTGAATATTTTTAAAAACAGGAAGCTAAAAAAAGAATATTAAACATTTTACCTCAAAAATGTTGTTTTTTAATATTGGTTTATTGAATTTTGGTCTTTCAAAACCCAAAATAAATGGATAATACACATTATATAAGTACCGAAGTACTTTCTTTGCAAGCCTTACAAGAAATTATTTCGCAATATAAACCTTTGGCATTGTCCGATGAAGCAAAGGTGAATATTCAAAAATGTAGGGATTATTTAGATAAAAAAATGGCTTCGCATTCGAAACCTATTTACGGAATCAATACCGGTTTTGGATCGCTTTGTAATGTAAAAATATCGAATGAAAACCTTTCGAAACTACAAGAAAATTTAGTAAAATCGCATTCTTGCGGAACAGGAGACGAGGTGCCAAAAGAGGTTGTTAAATTGATGTTATTGCTTAAAATTCAATCTTTGAGTTATGGTCATTCCGGAATTCAATTGCAAACTGTAGAGCGATTGGTTAATTTTTATAACAATGATGTTTTACCAATAGTTTATACGCAAGGTTCGTTAGGTGCTTCGGGTGATTTAGCCCCTTTAGCACATTTGTCACTTCCTTTATTGGGTGAAGGCGAAGTAAATTTTGAAGGTAAAAAAGTGCATTCAAGTGAAGTGTTGAGAAAATACAATTGGCAGCCAATTGTATTGAAATCCAAAGAAGGTTTGGCTTTGCTTAATGGTACGCAGTTTATGAGTGCATATGGAGCCCATATTTTGATGAAAGCCAATAAATTCTCTTATTTAGCGGATTTAATAGGAACAATTTCCTTAGAAGCATTCGACGGAAGAATAGAGCCTTTTCATGAATTGATTCATTTTATTCGACCACACAAAGGACAAATTGTAACGGCAAACCGTGTGAAAGGGTTTCTAGAAGGAAGCGAAATTATTAGTCAAGAAAAAATACATGTCCAGGATCCGTATTCTTTTAGATGTATTCCACAAGTTCACGGTGCTTCAAAAGATGCGATTGATTATGTTCGAAAAGTATTCAAAACCGAGATTAATTCGGTTACAGATAATCCTAATATTTTTATAGAAAGTGATCAAATCATTTCTGGTGGTAATTTTCACGGGCAACCTTTGGCTTTAGCTTTAGATTTTATGGCAATTGCCTTGGCCGAATTAGGGAGTATTTCAGAACGAAGAACGTACCAATTGATTTCGGGTTTAAGAAATCTCCCTGCCTTTTTGGTTGATAATCCAGGACTAAATTCCGGTTTGATGATTCCGCAATATACCGCTGCAAGTATTGCCAGTCAAAACAAACAATTGGCTACACCAGCGAGTGTTGACAGTATAGTTTCGAGCAATGGTCAAGAGGATCATGTGAGTATGGGGGGCAATGCAGCAACAAAAGCGTTGAAAGTAATGGAGAATTTAGAGCGAATTTTGGCCATCGAATTAATGAATGCTTCTCAAGCTATTGAATACCGAAGACCATTAGAATCGAGTGATTTTATCGAAATGTTTTTAAAATCGTATCGCGAGGAAGTTCCTTTGGTTAAGGAAGATCGAATTTTACATTATGATATTGAGAAAACGGTAGCTTTTTTAAACAGTTTTCAAATCGAAGAAGATTTATTAACAACAACTTAATATATGTAAAAAATAAGTATTTTTGTTAACTTAAAATTAATAAAATGTCAATAAATAGTATTTTCCAATTTTTGGTTCCAAAAGACAAAAAATTCTTCCCGCTTTTTGAGGAAGCCTCCAGTAATTTAGTTCAATTAGCTTCCATTTTGCACGAAGCGGTTAATCTTCCCTCTAAGGAAAGAGATGTTCTTTTTTCCAAAATAGATGAATTAGAACAAAAAGGTGAAGACATTACACGTCTTACAAACCTTGAATTGAGCAGAAATTTTATTACACCATTTGATAGAGAAGATATTCACTCGTTGATAACTTCTATTGATAATGTAGCCGATAATCTTCACGGAGCTTCTAGTAGAATGCGTTTATATCAAGTAGGTAAGATTACAAAATCAATACGAAAACTGACGGAAATAAACCTTGAAGCTTGTCAAAATATTGAAGTTGCCGTTAAGGAATTGAAAGATTTGAAAAGAATGAAAAATATTACCGATGCTTGCTCTCGAATTAGCAAATTAGAAAGTAAATCGGATAGTGTTTATGACAAAGCGGTTGCGGATCTTTTTGAAAACGAAACAGATGCCAAGAATATAATCATTTATAAAGAAGTATTATCGGTTTTAGAATCGGCTGCGGATAAATGTAAAAAAGTGGCAAGTGTTTTAGAATCAATTTCTGTAAAACATTCGTAAATAATTTAAAGATTAAATACTTTAAAAATTGAAAGATTTGAATTAAACTCGACCAATTTTATTTTTTTTTAATCTTTTAATTTATCAATTAAAAATATGGAATTTACTCTACTTATTTTCATTATTGTTTTGTCTTTAATTTTTGATTATATCAATGGGTTTCATGATGCTGCTAATGCTATTGCTACCGTTGTTGCTACAAAAGTACTTTCGCCATTTCAAGCGGTTCTTTGGGCTGCTTTTTTTAATTTTTTGGCCTATTGGGTTTTTGGTTTTGGAGTAGCCGATAGTGTTGCAAAAACGGCAGATTCGAGCCATATCAATTTGACTGTAATTCTTGCGGGTGTTATTGCATCCATTATTTGGAATTTAATTACTTGGTGGCAAGGAATTCCATCCAGTTCATCTCATACCTTAATAGGTGGTTTTGCTGGTGCAGCCCTTGCTCATGCTAGTTTAAATCATTTAGGTCTTGATATTGTAAACTGGTATACACCGGGGAAAGATGGTGGAATACCTTCGGGTGTTTTAATAATTATTGCTTTTATAGTTTTGGCACCATTAATTGGATTAATTGTATCGTATCTGATATCGATTTGGCTTTTGCATTCTTCCAAAAAAAGCATTGTTCCTAAATTATTTACAATTGCTATAATGGTTTTGACAATATGGTTTGTTTCGAGAATGTTAACATACGATATAAAAAAACCTCGTTTTAATTCTGTTTTTTGGAGTATTATTTGTGAACCACATAATATAAAATGGTTTTTAGTGGCTTTTATTCTTTTATCAATAAGCTTTTTCTGTTTGATTTTTAGCAGTTTAAGTCAGGTACAATCGAATGCTTGGCTTCGTAAAATGCAGTTAATATCCTCAGCTTCATTTAGTTTAGGACATGGGGGGAATGATTCTCAAAAAGTGATGGGGATTATAGCTGCAGCAGTTGTAGTTTATATTCATACTAGCGGGGTTAGCATGGAAAGTTTGCCAACATGGTTGCATGTTGTTTTACCTTCAAAAGCACCAAATGGAGATGAAATTGCAGGTACTATTCCGCAATGGA
Source organism: uncultured Bacteroidota bacterium (assembly GCA_903861155.1). Classification (GTDB taxonomy): domain Bacteria; phylum Bacteroidota; class Bacteroidia; order Flavobacteriales; family Flavobacteriaceae; genus Flavobacterium. The sequence continues at coordinate 29,027 of CAIOTL010000111.1, read as the reverse complement.
TACCATTAGCTTGTTATACGGTCATTGCAGCAGGAACTTTAAGTGGTGGTTGGAGAATTGTTAAAACAATGGGAACTAAGATAACAAAAGTGACTCCATTTGAAGGAGTTGCAGCCGAAACCGCAGGAGCATTAACTTTATATTTTACGGAACATTTAAAAATACCCGTGAGTACTACCCATACTATCACTGGTTCTATTATTGGTGTTGGCTTGACAAAACGTATATCTGCAGTACGCTGGGGTGTTACGGTGAGTTTAATTTGGGCTTGGGTTTTAACCATTCCAATTACGGCTATATTAGCTTGTTTAGTCTATTACTTACTCAATTTTTTCTTGAAATAAGAATTCATTATGATCTATAAAAGACCATTTACGCATGTAAATGGTTTTTTTATATGTTTAAATCTAATGATTAATGTCATATTTTGAATGAAATAATTTCATAACTTTGTGTATCTTTTCAATAATGATGAAAAATAATTTATACATAGTATTGCTAATTATAACGTTTGGTTTCTTTTTGATACCAAGTTTAGCATTGGCATGTGAAATGAAATCTGGGAAATCGTGTTGTAGCAAAGAAATGTCTTCGTCTAATGAAAAAATGGATTGTTGCAATAAAGCCAATCATTTAAAAGGAAAACACGATGAAGGCTGTGGGGGAAAAACAAAGCACTCTTCTTGTAATTGTTCTGTTTTTCATATTAATGTAATTCTTCCATTAGAAAATGAAGTAGAAATTTTATGTTTCCATTTTTTAGACAAAAAAGATAAATTTATTGAGAAAGAAATCTCAATTTCTTCGGGTTACTCTTCCATTTGGCTTATTCCAAAAATAAGCTAAATTTTATTTTGACAGCCAAAAGTGTGTCAAATTCAAAGCTATTTTAGCTTTACAATCTAATTATTTCTCGGCTATTTCAATTGTCAAATCCTAGTTTTTGCTATAATTTGATTGTGCTTTAGCTTATTCAATTTACTGTTTTATAAAATAAAAAAAATGAAAAAATTAATCATCGTACTAAGCGTATTCTTAGCAGCCCATACTGTAGGTTTTGCACAAGCTAAAACGGAAACTTCTAAAAAAGAAGAAATTAAAAAAACAATTTACACTTGCTCCATGCACCCAGAAGTAGTGAGCGACATGGAAGGGAAATGTCCTAAATGCGGAATGGAATTAGTTAAAGGAAGTCAAGCAAAAATGAATAAAGAGAAAGTATATGTTTGTACCATGTGCAAAGGCGTAAGTTCGAAAACACCCGGCAAATGTCCTAAATGTGGTATGGAAATGACTTTAAAAGAAGAAAAATCAGAACATAATCACAAACATTAATTAATGTGAATTCAGACTATATTTTTTTAAACTATAGGTTGAATTTTTTCAATAACTTTTAAAATTCTAATCATGAAAAACACACTCATTTTAGCAATTATAATGGTATTTGTATTGGTTTCTTGCAACCAAAAAAATAAACAGGCAAATCCAGTTTCAACTTCAATAGTAAAAAACGATTCAAAAGTGAAAGACAGCGATTCAAAAATATATTCTTGCCTAATGCACTCCGAAGTTCATGGTAAATTAAACGATAAATGTCCAAAATGCGGTATGAAATTAACCGTTGAAATAAAAAAACAGTAATTATTCATTCGTTTTTATTTGATTTATCAATCGAAACCGGAACATTATGGTAGAAAAATTAATAGCATTCTCACTACGAAACCGAGCTATTGTCTTGCTGGTTTCCGTCTGTTTATTCGGATGGGGAATTTATAGTGTGCAACAAAATCCCATTGATGCCATTCCAGATTTGTCCGAAAACCAAGTCATTGTGTTTACAGAATGGATGGGGAGAAGTCCGCAAGTGATAGAAGATCAGGTTACTTATCCTTTGGTTTCAAACCTGCAAGGAATTCCGAAAATCAAGAATATTCGAGCTTCTTCTATGTTTGGGATGAGTTTTGTGTACATCATTTTCGAAGACAATGTTGATCCTTATTGGGCAAGAACCCGTGTACTCGAAAGACTAAATTATGCGCAACGTTTATTGCCCCAAAATGTGGTTCCTACTCTTGGACCCGATGGAACGGGTGTTGGTCATATTTTTTGGTATCATTTAGACGCCAAAGGAATGGATCTTGGGGAACAAAGAGCGATTCAGGATTGGTACGTAAAATTTGCTTTGCAAACGGTTCCCGGTGTTGCCGAAGTGGCTTCGTTTGGAGGTTTTGAAAAACAATATCAATTGGTTTTGGATCCATTGAAAATGCAATATTATAACGTCAGCATTATGGATGTCATGAATGCCGTGAAAACGAGTAATAATGATGTGGGCGGTCGAAAATTCGAGATGAGCAATATGTCTTATATCGTGAGGGGATTGGGATATATCAAAAGCATCAAAAATGTCGAAGATATTGCCATTAAAAATTTCAATTCGGTTCCTGTGAAAGTGAGTGATATTGGGACCGTGCAAATGGGTGGAGATTTACGTTTGGGAATTTTTGACCATGATGGAAACGGCGAAGTTGTAGGTGGAATTGTAGTAATGCGTTACGGTGAAAATGCTGATAAAGTAATAAATGCCGTTAAATTGAAGATGAAAGAAGTCGAAAAAGGATTGCCCGAAGGAGTGACTTTTAAAACCTCTTACGACAGAAGTGATTTAATTGAAAAAGCAATCGAATCCGTTAAAGGAACTTTAATCGAAGAAATGATTGCGGTTTCAATCATTGTCCTACTTTTTCTTTTTCATTGGCGAAGCGCCTTGGTTATTTTGATACAAATACCAATATCTGTTGCCGTTGGGTTTATCTTTTTGCAAGCTTTTGGAATTTCTTCCAATATCATGTCGCTTACGGGAATTGCTTTGGCTATTGGTGTTTTGGTTGATGACGGGATTGTAATGGTCGAAAATGCCTATAGAAGTATTGCCGAAAAACAGGAACAATTCGATTTAAATAAATCAAAATGAAAAATTTTCTAAATAAAATATTCAAAAAAGAACATGATCCATTGTCTTCGGAAGAACGACTCAAAATTATTGAAGAATCTTCGAAACTAGTTGGTCCGGGTGTTTTTTATTCGACTCTTGTAATAATTGCTTCCTTTTTGCCGGTATTTCTTTTGACAGGAATGGAAGGTAAATTATTTAGTCCGCTGGCTTGGACGAAGTCATTTATACTCCTTGTGGATGCTTTTTTTGCGATCACGCTCACACCGGTTTTGATCAGTTTCTTGCTCAAAGGTAAACTTCGACCAGAAAACAAAAATCCAATTAATAGAAAACTCGAAAATATTTATACGCCAATTTTGGCTTATTGTCTAAAATGGAGAAAAACCGTTTTGGGGATTAATATTGTGGCTTTACTTATTGGCGGATTGATGTTTACCCAATTAGGTTCTGAATTTATGCCTCCATTAGACGAAGGTTCTATTCTGTTTATGCCCGTGACTTTGCCCGATGTTTCCAATTCGGAGGCGAAAAGAATTTTGCAAGTTCAGGACAAACTCATCAAATCGATTCCTGAAGTCACCAGTGTTTTGGGAAAAGCGGGGAGAGCCAATACGGCGACTGACAATAGTCCGATAAGTATGATTGAAACAATTATTCTATTGAAACCGCGTCAAGATTGGCGAAAAGGCAAAACGAAAAATGATATTGTTACTGAAATTAATACTAAACTTCAAATTCCGGGCGTGACAAATGGTTTTACGCAGCCTATTATTAATCGGATTAATATGCTTTCGACAGGAATTAGAACCGATGTTGGAATAAAAATTTACGGAGCAAGTTTAGACACGATTAATGTTCTTTCGCAAAAAATCAAAAAAGCACTTGATGGCACAGCTGGCGTAAAAGACTTGTATTCGGAACCCATTACTGGTGGAAAATACATTGATATTGTAGCAAAACGCGAAGTTATTGGACGCTACGGACTCACTATTGACGATATCAATAATGTTGTTGAAGCTTCTATTGGCGGAATGAAACTCACTACTACAATCGAAGGAAGACAGCGTTTTTCAGTAAATGCTCGTTATGCGCAGGAATACAGAAATAGTATTGAAGTGCTTAAAAAACTACAAGTGCAAACCATGCAATTTGGTCCAATTCCTCTTGAAGCTGTTGCCGAAGTGAAAATAAGCGATGGTCCGCCGATGATCAATAGCGAAAATGCGATGCTTCGAGGCAGCGTTTTGTTTAATGTTCGAGATCGTGATTTGGGAAGTACTGTTGAAGAGGCCCAGAAAAAACTCAACACCATGTTAACCAAAATGCCAAAAGGATATTATGTGGAATGGAGTGGGCAATGGGAAAACCAAATCAGAGCCAATAAAACATTGGGCATGATTTTGCCTATTGTTATTATCTTGATTTTTCTCATTTTATACTTTACCTATAATTCTATGAAGGAAGCTTTAATTACGATGGTAACGGTTCCGTTTGCGTTAATCGGCGGAATTTTTATGGTGTATTTTTATGGAATTAACTTGTCGGTTGCGGTTGCGGTCGGGTTTATTGCTCTTTTTGGCTTAGCCGTAGAAACGACGATGTTAATCACTATTTATTTGAATGAATCGATGAATAAAATGGTCGAAAAATACGGAAATAGCAGCGATGTAATTACCGAGGAAATTCTCCGACATTATATTATCGAAGGTTCGGCTAAAAGGCTTCGACCAAAACTAATGACGGTTTCGGTGGCGTTATTTGGTTTAATACCAATACTTTGGTCAACAGGAACAGGTGCTGATATTATGATCCCAATTACAGTTCCCCTCATTGGCGGAACCATAAGTTCCACAATTTATGTATTATTAATAACGCCGGTTGTTTTTGAAATGGTAAAACTTCGAGAATTGAGAACAAAAGGTAAAATAGAAATTATCAATGCTAAACATTAAATATTATATCGCAATAAGTTGTTTGATTTTAAGTAGCCAGAATTTGGTTTCACAAACACTTTCGTTGGATTCCGTTTTAGAAACTATCAAAACCAATAATCCACAATTAAAAATGTACGATGCTGAGATGCAAAGTATAGATGAAGAGACAAAAGGAATCAATAATTGGATGCCACCGCAAGTGAGCACTGGTTTTTTTATGACTCCTTACAATATTAAATTATGGAAAGCCAATGAAATGGGGCCAGGGATGGGAAATTATATGGTGGGAATTACCCAAATGATACCTAATTTTTTGAGTCTTAAAAAGGAAGAAAGGTATATGGGAGCTATGAATATGGTGGTTCATGAAAATAAAAAATTTACGATTAATCAATTGAATGCTTTGGCGAAAACGAATTATTATCAATGGTTGGTACTCAATAAAAAGTTGAAAGTGGTTAATGATAATTTATCGCTTTTGTCTTATATGACTAAAAGCATGGAAATTAGATACCAATATAATATGGATAAATTACCAACGTATTACAAGGCAAAATCCCAATACAGCACCTTGGAAAATATGGTTATCATGTACCAAAATGAAATTTTCCAAAAACGAATTGTGCTCAATACCTTGATGGCAAGAAGTAAAGCCACCGATTTTGAGGTTGATTCGACGTATAAATTCATTGATTTTAATTTTATGAAATCAGATACAGCTTCCCTTTCTCATAACCGAAGCGATGTGAGAGCAATTGATAAAACAATTGAGTTGAACCAATTGAAAATTGAGTCAGAAAAAACAAAATTATTGCCTGAATTCGGGATTAAATACGATCACATGTTTGCCTTTGGGCAACAACCCCAACAATTTTCTTTGATGGGAATGATAAATATTCCAGTGCCATGGTCAACTCGAACGAACAAAGCCAATATTGCCAGTTTCAAAATGAAAAATGAAGGTCTGTTTTGGCAAAAACAAATGATTTTAAACGAAGCCACGGGAATGATTTCGGGTATGGATGCCGAATTAGCCACCTTGAAAAAACAATATGAGATTGCAGTTAAAAATATTATTCCGGCATTGCGCAGAAATTATGATACCGCAGTTTTAGCTTGGCAAAATAACACAAGTGATTTGTTTCTTGTTTTGGACGCTTGGGAAGCTTTGAATATGTCCCAAATTGAGGCGCTGGATAAATTGCAAGCTATATTAATTACACAAGTTGAAATAGAAAAACAATTAGAAAACAATTAATTATGAATAATTATCTAAAGTATATTTTAGGTTTAGTTCTGGTTTTAATAATCGTTTTTGCTACGTATTTCTTTTCGGTAAAGTTAGAGAGTCATTCGGATAATAAACTCGAAAAGGAGGTGTATACTTGTTCGATGCATCCTCAAATTATTCGATACAAAGCTGGAAATTGTCCTATTTGCGGAATGACTTTGGTCAAAAAAGCAATAAAGAATCAGGTTGTTGAAGGTAAATCGATTGAAGATTTATTGAAACCAACCGATAATTTTATAGTTGGAAAATTTAAAACGACGACTCCAAAAGACACTATATTAAGTATCGAAATAAACTTGCCGGGAATTGTGGCTTATGATCCCAATTCGGCCGAAAATGTTGCAGTTCGAATAAATGGCAGAATCGAAAGAATGTATGTAAATTATAAATTCCAAAAAGTGATTAAAGGACAAAAACTCTTTGATTTATACAGCCCCGAGTTAATGACCGAACAGCAGAATTTTATCTATTTAATTGTTAATGATGCAGATAATACTTCGATTATTTTGGCATCAAAACAAAAATTGGAATTATACGGAATGACAGCAAATCAGATTAATTCTTTGGTTTCGACCCAAAAAGCCAACCCTATAATTTCGATTTATAGCCCGACTTCCGGAATTATTCAAGGGACGGAAAGTATGACTAATACGGTAAATACTGCGATGCAAAAGACTGTAACAACAGAAAATTTATCGGTTAAAGAAGGCGATTATGTCAAGAAAAATCAAACTGTTTTCAAATTATTAAATACGGATAAAGTCTGGGGAATTTTCAATTTAAGTCAGGCTTATACTAGTTTAATAAAAACCAATCAATCCATTCGAATTTCTACAGAGTTGGACGAAAATAAATTCATTTATGCCAGAATCAATTTTGTTGAAACCCAATTCAATCCATTGGATAAAACCAACAGAGTTCGGGTTTATTTGGATAACAACAAGATGAGATTACCCATTGGTATGCGATTGCAAGGAGTTGTAAAAACAAATCCTGAGAAAGGAGTTTGGATACAAAAACAGGAGATGGTCAGCATTGGAGCCAAGAAAATAGTTTTCGTAAAAATGGAGAATGGATTCAAGGCAACTGCCATTAAAACTGGAATTGAAATCGATGATTTTGTGCAAGTTCTTCAAGGGATTTCCGTTCGAGATTCCATTGCCGAAAACGGAAACTATTTAATCGACAGCGAAAGCTTCATTAAAACAGAATAAAGATGAAAAAGATAAAAAAAAATGGAATTCTACTGCTGTTATTTGCTGTATTTATAAGTTGTAACACAAAAAAAACTGATCTTAATAATCCAATTAAAACGGATAATTCTGCTTCGAACGAAATTAGTTTGAGCAAACAGCAAATACTATTGGGGAATATAACTACCCAAACTATTTTGGAAACAAAAAATAGTTTAGACCAGAGTTACACGGGAGTTTTGACAATTAATCAAGAAAAAATAAAAACCGTTTCATCAAGAGCAATGGGACGAATTGAAAAATTATATTTCAAAACAACGGGTGATTTTGTGACAAAAAACACAGCGGTTTATGTTTTATACAGCGAAGATATTGCTGTGGCCAAACAAGATTATTTTTTGGCATACCAACAGCTTTCTATGCCGGGAGATTTTGGTAAAAATGCCAAAAATATGTTGGCTTCGGCCAAACAAAAACTGTTGTTTTATGGTTTGTCAAATGCTCAAATTGAAAGGATAAAATCGACGGCGGCAATTTCGCCATATACTACTTTTTATAGCGCTTTTAGCGGTACTATTTCAGAAATAATGGCTACCGAAGGCGGTTATGTAATGGAAGGTTCAGCGGTGATTCAATTAGCCGATTTAAATAGTCTTTGGCTAGAATCACAAGTAAATGTAAACGATTTGAAAAGTATTTCCATAGGGCAAAATACCAAAGTTTCTTTTGCTGATTATCCTGATAAAACCATAAATGCCCGAATTTCATTCATCAATCCGGAAATTAATCCTGATACTAGATTGCTTTTGATTCGGATGGAAATACCCAATCCGAACTTGCTCTTGAAACCGGGAATGCAAGCCCTTGCCCAATTATCGCAACCCCACCAAAAAGTATTATTTGTTCCGATTGATGCCGTAATTCGGGAACAAAACGCTTCTTATATTTGGGTTGAAAAGAGACCAGGAGTTTTTGAAAATCTAATGGTAGAAACTGGTATTGAAACGAATGGAATGATTGAAATTAAATCGAATATTGATTCTACAAAAAAAGTTGTGATTACTGGTGCTTATGCCATAAATAGCGAATATATTTTTAGAAAAGGTAGCGACCCAATGGAGGGAATGAAGATGTAAAATTTCCTAAAATATTCTGAATAATAGTTCAATACTATTGGGTTTTGGAAAAGAGATTGAAACAATAAAACAATTTATGCGTTAATTTTGTAACTTAAACAAATAATTATACAACATCCTAAACATAAATCTATTGTAGTATTGTACGTAGAAATTAATCTACAATAAATAATATCATAAAATGAAAAATGTTGAAGTAAGTATTGAGGTTTGTTTGGCGTGTATGGTTGAATGTGAAAAATGTTCTACTGAATGTTTAACAATGATCGGACACGAAGGGTGTGTGAAATTATGTCGTGATTGTGCCGATATGTGCGCACTTTGTGCAAGATTATGTGCTAGAGGCTCGAAATTAGCCGATGCCCTTTGTGCATTATGCGTGAAATGTTGTGAAGATTGTGGCAAGGAGTGCAGTAAACACAATATGGAATGTTGTAAAAAATGCGCTGATGCATGCAAAAAATGTGCAGATGCCTGTAAAATGTAAAAAATAACTAATTCAATTCTAAACGCTTATCAAAAAGTATTTAGTATCGTTTAAAAAAAGTAAAAAAATGAAAAAAATAATTTTATCAGCCATATTATTGGCTTTAGTAACATTTTCTTGCAATCAAAAATCTAAAGAAGTATCAACAACTCATTCAGGAATGATGACAAACGATTCTACAATGATGACAAAAGAGGGAACAATGATGGAAAACGATTCTACAATGATGAAGAATGGTTCTTCAAAAAAAATGATGATGGAACAAATTTATGCTTGTCCAATGCATCCAGAAGTTCAAGGAAAATTGAACGACAAATGTTCAAAATGCGGAATGAAATTAACCGTACCTGTTGTAAAAACTGCAACAAAATAAGTTTTCAATTTCGCTTAATCAATTAAATCAACTTTGCAATTATTTTGTGAAGTTGGTTTTAATTCATCAAACTAATGACTCATACATACCAAGTTACCGGAATGTCCTGCAATGGCTGCCGTACCAAAGTAGAAAAAGCCTTGAACGAAATAGCTGGAGTAGAAGCCACGGTTTCTTTAGATCCGCCAATAGCCACCATCACAACGGAAAAGCAACTTCCCATTTTCAAATTGCAAAAAGTATTATACGCCGCTGGAAACTACATTATTAGTGCAAGCGGCGCAGCATCTGAAAAATCCCTTTACAGTACGCCACCACCAAGCGAAATGAATCAAGTAGTTTTGCCCGAAAGTGCTTCCGGAAAATATTATTGTCCGATGTTTTGCGAAGGCGACAAAGTCTATGACAAAGCCGGGGATTGTCCTGTTTGCGGAATGGATTTGGTCAAAGCCCCCGATTTAAATATCGGAAAAACTCTGTACATTTGCCCGATGCATCCCGAAATCGTTGAGAATGCACCCGGAAATTGTCCCATTTGCGGAATGGATTTGGTTCCAATGGAACCCGTGGCGATTGAGGAAAACACCACTTACAATGATTTATGGCGAAAAATGAAAATTGCCATTGCTTTTTCATTGCCCGTTTTCATCATTTCGATGATGGAAATGTTGCCCAACAATCCGTTACTGCAAATTTTGGATACACAAAAATGGAATTGGGTACAATTTATCTTGACACTTCCTGTGGTTTTTTATGCCGGTTGGATGTTTTTTGAACGCGCTTGGAAATCCATCATCACTTGGAATCTCAATATGTTTACGCTGATAGGAATTGGCACCGGAATTGCCTTTTTATTCAGTATTGGCGGATTGTTGTTTCCTGGATATTTTCCATCAGCATTTAAACATCACGGGGCTGTAGCGATCTATTTTGAAGCCACGGCAGTGATATTGACCTTGGTTTTGCTTGGACAATTAATGGAAGCCAAAGCTCACGGACAAACGAATGCTGCCATCAAAGAACTATTAAAATTAGCGCCAACCGTGGCTACTTTGGTCGTTGACGGAAAGGATAAAGTAATTTCCATTCACGACATCAAGAAAGAAGATTTATTGCGGGTGAAACCTGGCGAAAAAATTCCGGTTGATGGAAAAATTACCGATGGAGAAAGCACCATTGACGAATCGATGATTTCGGGAGAACCCATTCCCGTTGATAAAAGTATTGGTGACAATGTTATTGCAGGAACTATTAATGGCAACAAATCTTTCGTAATGGTAGCCGAAAAAGTAGGTGCGGAGACCTTGCTTTCGCAAATTGTCCAAATGGTCAATGATGCCAGTCGTTCCAGAGCGCCAATTCAAAGATTAGCCGATAGTATTGCCAAATATTTTGTACCAATCGTGGTACTAATTTCGATGATTACGTTTGTTGTTTGGGATAAATTTGGCCCTGAACCAGCCGTTGTTTATGGCTTCATCAATTCGATAGCCGTTTTAATTATTGCCTGTCCGTGTGCTTTGGGATTGGCCACACCCATGTCGGTTATGGTAGGCGTGGGCAAGGGCGCCCAATCGGGAGTTTTGATCAAAAATGCCGAAGCTTTGGAAAATATGAACAAGGTAAACGTCTTAATTACGGATAAAACCGGAACCATTACGGAAGGAAAACCATCAGTAGAAAAAGTTTATTCGACGAAAGATAAGGAAGAGGATAATTTGTTGCAAAACATTGCTTCCTTGAATCAATACAGCGAACATCCATTGGCTCAAGCCGTGGTAAATTATGCTAAAGATAAAAAAGTTTCCTTAGTCGAAGTGAAAGATTTCGAAGCTATTGCTGGTAAAGGAGTTATTGGAACAGTAGAAAAAAAGAAAGTTGCTTTGGGAAATAAGAAATTGATGGAGCAAGTAGGGGCAAGTATTTCCGAGGATTTGGAAAGTAAAATCATTGCCGAACAAAAACTAGGAAAAACAGTTTCCTATATTTCCATTGATGGAACTGCCGTTGGTTTCGTTTCCATTTCCGATACGATAAAAGCAACAAGCGCGGCAGCAATCAAGGAATTGATGCGTCAAGGAGTTGAAGTGATAATGCTTACGGGCGATAATGCGAATACGGCAAAAGCGGTTGCCGATGAATTGCATTTATCAGGTTTCATCGCCAATTGTTTGCCACAAGACAAGCTCAAAGAAATCAAACGCCTACAAGCCGAAGGGAAAATAGTGGCAATGGCAGGTGACGGAATAAACGACGCGCCGGCATTGGCGCAAGCCAACATAGGAATTGCAATGGGAACAGGAACGGATGTGGCGATTGAAAGTGCTAAAATCACCTTGGTAAAAGGTGATTTACAAGGTATAGTTAAAGCCAAAAACTTAAGTCATGCCGTAATGCGAAACATCAAACAGAATTTATTTTTTGCGTTTATTTACAATGTATTCGGAATTTCGGTTGCTGCGGGAGTTTTGTATCCTGTCTTTGGAATATTATTGTCGCCTATGATTGCGGCAGCAGCAATGAGTTTTAGCTCAGTTTCGGTGATAATGAATTCGTTGCGATTGCGCAGTTTTAAAATGTAATACAGTTTGTATACAGTTATGTCAGTTTTTTGGAAGGGAGTAGTACTGTTTTTATATCATTTTTTTGTGTTTTAAAATTAGTTGTCTAGATAGATGTGTTTGACTTATAAAAAAAGGAGGATTTAAAGTTTGCATACTATGATTTACGTATATTTGTAATGAAAAGCACCTGTTAAAAGGAGTGGTTGATAAAGTACTACTTAAACCTAATCTAAAAAAAACTGGTGAAATGAAATCGAATCCCTCCATAAAAAACACCTCACTTCATACAAAAATTCCCAATTTAGAGACAGACTCTTTTGTACAACCAGAGCAACAAATTAACGGTATAGATAAACCTGAAAATAATGCTAAAAATCCTTTTACAGTTGTTGCCATTGGAGCTTCGGCTGGTGGACTTGAAGCCATAACCCAACTGTTACAAAATGTATCACCCACAACCGGAATGGCATTTATTTATGTGCAGCATTTAAGTCCAGATCATAAAAGTATGCTTTCTACCCTCTTGTCCAAAACCACCCAAATGCAAGTTCAGGACATTGATGATATGGAAAAAATGATTCCAAACAATGTCTATGTCATTCCATATAATAAAGGAATAGAAGTTACTGATGGACATATCAAATTGATTCCCCGTTCGAGTGGTGGTCCCGCAATATCAATAGACATCCTCTTTTCTTCCTTGGCGGAGACCCATAAAGAAAATGTAATTGGAGTAGTATTATCTGGAAGTGCCCATGATGGAACTATTGGTTTACGAGATATCAAACTCGCCGGTGGAATGACTTTCGCACAAGACGACTCTGCAAAATTTGGAAGTATGCCTAATTCTGCTATTGCCGATGGTATTGTGGATTATATTATGTCGCCTGCAGCAATTGGAATTGAATTAACGCGAATGAGTCAAAATCCTGGTGTAATTCGTGAAACAATTAAAAAATTTTTCGAAATTGACTTTGACACGAACAATCCGGATTTAAAAAATATCGTTCAGTATTTGCATCACAAAAAAGGCGTTGATTTTAGTCATTACAAAATGAATACTATTAATAGACGAATACAAAGACGAATGCTTATTAATAAATCAAAAAATTTAAAGCAATACAGCGAATTTCTGGAAGCAGATGCTACCGAATCAGACTTTCTATACCAGGATTTGCTTATAAATGTCACCTCTTTTTTTAGAGATACCGATGCTTTTTCACTTTTAAAAAGCACCATTTTGCCTGAGTTACTAAAATCAAAAGAGGCAGGAGAAACACTTCGAATCTGGGTGGCAGCATGTGCTACTGGCGAAGAAGTATATTCTATTGCCATGCTACTATTTGAAATAAAAGAAGAAAATAGACTTGATATTCCTTTCCAGATTTTTGCTTCGGATTTAAGTTCAGAAGCTATTACCACTGCCCGAATAGGAGAATATACTACAGCACAAGTTGCTGAAGTGAGTCCTGAAAGATTAGAACGGTTTTTCACGAAATCAAAAAACAAATATTGCATTGAAAAATCGCTCCGTGATGTTTGCGTTTTTGCCCATCATAATATTTTAAGCGACCCACCTTTTTCTCGAATGGATTTTATCAGTTGTAGAAATATGCTTATTTATCTGGACCTAATTGCCCAAAATAAAGCAATGGCTACTTTTCATTATGCTTTAAATGATGGTGGTTGTTTAATACTTGGTAAATCTGAAACCATTGGAACCTCGGCGCAATTTTTCACGACAATTGACAAAAAATTTAAATTTTATTCCCGAAAAAAAAATACAACTCTCCGAACTTTACCGAATTTAAGTTCCCGAAATTCTTATACAACAATGCCTGATAAAAATAATATTCCAAACGTATCCATCAAAAAAACATCCCTTTCCACCAGCGGAAATCTTGGTAATGCCTTCGATGCTGTACTACTTGAGCACCACGTTCCGGCAAGTGTTATTATTAATTATGATTTAGATATTCTTCAATTTAGAGGAGCTACGTCATTGTATTTGCAAAATTCGCCAGGAAAAGCCAGCTTTAATATTTTAAAAATGGTGCATCTCGAAATGACTTTTGAGCTGCGCAATGCCATTCATCATGCAATTAAAACCAAACAGTCCGTTCGGAAAATGGGGATAGAAATGAATCGGAACCTGAACGACAATACTATTCAAATCGTAAATATTGAAGTCATTCCGTTTAATTTAGAAGGGGAAGAACCTTTGTTGATTGTTATTTTTACAGGTCAACAACAAATTGAGTCTGATGAAGATCCAAAAAAAGGAAAACAGAAAAATTCGATTGCGAAAGACCGACGCATCAAAAAACTGGAAGAAGAATTAGCTTCAGCTCGTGCTGATATGGGTGCTATAACTCACGATCAGGAAACGGCAAATGAGGAATTGCAAAGTGCTAATGAAGAAATAGTATCCAGTAATGAAGAATTACAGAGTTTAAACGAAGAACTAGAAACTTCAAAGGAGGAAATAGAATCTACCAATGAAGAACTTACCATAAGCAATCAGGAATTGCATGCGCGTATTCAACAAGTCGAAGAATTAAATAATTATAATGAAACCATACTTTCGACTGTGCACGAACCGGTTTTGATATTAGACAAAGACATTAAAATTATATCTGCCAATAAATCCTTTTACAGAACATTTATGTTAACTGAAGCCGAAACCATTGGGAAATCATTGTATAAATTAGGAAATAATCACTGGGATATTCAAAGGCTAAGAGAATTATTGGAAGAAATTGTTCCGAAAAACAATAGTTTTTATGATTTTGAGGTTGTACATACTTTTCCTGTAATTGGCGAAAAAACGATGCTGCTAAATGCTCACCGAATTACGCAAAAACTTAGTAATGAAGAGCTGATTGTGCTAACAATTGTAGACATTACAGAAGTGAGACAATTAGCTATTGAACTACAAATACGAGAAAAGAAAGCACTGCAAAAACAATTAGAAGTAGAAAAAAAGGCACTCAAACTTATTGAAGACAGTAATAAGCGCTACAATATGATGCTCATGAAATCTCCATTTGCCTTTGCTGTTTTGAAGGGAAAAGAGATGCGAATTTCACTTGCCAATGATAGTGTCAAAGAAATTTGGGGGAAGGGAAATGCTGTTGAAGGCAAAACATTACTAGAAATTTTACCTGAATTAAAAGGTGGAAATTTACCCAAAATACTTGACGATGTTTACACCACAGGTATTCCATTTGAAGGCTATGAACTTCTTGTTCCTATAATGCGTAATGGCCAATTAGAGGATGTATATTTTAATTTTGTGTATCAACCCTATTTAGAGGCTGACGAATCTATATCAGGAATTACCATCATTGCTTATGTGGTCACCGATCACCATAATATAAAAGAGGAATTGATTGCTGCCAAAGGAATTGCGGAGCATAAAACCCATTTGGCTGAAGAAGCGTTAAAATATAAGCAACAATTTTTATCCAATATGAGTCATGAAATTCGGACTCCAATGAACGCTATTGTTGGGTTCACCAATGTAATATTAAAAACGGAATTAAATCAAAAACAAAAAGAATATATAGATGCCATTAAAAAGTCTGGTGAATCCTTAATTATTTTAATCAATGATATTCTGGATCTTGCCAAAGTTGATTCTGGAAAAATGTCATTTAACAATAATCCGTTTAGTTTAGAAGAGTGCATTTCGGATATTTTCAAGTTGTTAGAAGAACAATGTAAAGAAAAAAACATTGAATTTACAAAAGACTATGATGCTTCTATTCCTAAAACAGTACTTGGAGATGTGGTTCGTTTGCGACAAATAATTCTAAATTTAACGAGTAATGCTATAAAATTCACCTCTCAAGGCAAAGTAAGCATCAGTATTAGGGTTACAAATGAAGAGGCAGAAAAAATAACCATAGAATTTGTAGTAAGTGATACCGGTATTGGAATACCCGAAAATAAATTAAGTCATATTTTTTATAATTTTGAGCAGGCATCTGATGAAATATCCAAAGAATATGGAGGAACTGGTCTTGGGCTGTCTATTGTAAAACAGTTAGTTGAACTTCAAGGAGGCTCTCTCTATGTTAAAAGTAAAGTGGGAGAAGGATCCACTTTTGGTTTCTTAATGGATTTTTCTAAAACAATGGAAACAAAAGTTGAAGAAACGACTTTGATTTTAAATTATGAAAATAAAACCCAAAAAATCAGTGTTCTGGTTGCGGAAGATATTCCTTTAAATCAAATGTTGATAAAGTTAATTTTGGAAGATTTTGGATTTGACTGTGATATTGCAGAAAATGGTAAAGTAGTCCTAAAAAAATTACAAGAAAAAGAGTATGACATCATTTTAATGGATATACAAATGCCCGAGATGAATGGTTTTGAAGCAACTGATTACATCCGAAATAAGATGAATTCTCAAATACCAATTATTGCTCTTACAGCTGATGTCACGTCTATAGATATTGAAAAATCAAAAAAAACAGGCATGGATGATTATATTTCTAAACCTATTGACGAAAAATTATTATACAATAAAATAATCGCACAAATCAATAAAAAAATTTATAACTAACTATTATTGAATTATTTGAAGATTATTTTAAAATATTTTAAATTTTTAGAATTTAATAATTTGTAAAATTTATGCCATTGTTTTTTTAGTTCTTTTCAGCCTTCTGTAATGCGTCTGGCGAAGATTTTTTTCACCGGAAATGATACTGATATTACCATCTATTTCCAACATTGCCAGTTTTACGTCTGAAAAATGCTCCACTCCATGCTCGCGCATTGCTTCCTGCAATTCTTCGGAAGAAATGTTTAATTTACTCAGGATTTCGAAATCCAAATTACCGCTATGAATTAAAATCGCTGGTTTTTCTTGCATGAAATCACTGAATCGTTTGGATTTGAACATTAATTTTTTCAAACTATAATTAATCACAAAAAGCACAACGGCAGCCGATAAACCTCCCAAAAGACTGGTGTCGTTTCCTACCATGGCATTCTGAACCGAGTTACTTATTAACAAAATTAAAATTACGTCGGAAGTGTTGAGTTGGGATAATTCTTTTTTTCCGAAAATTCGCAAGGCGATTAGCATAAATAGATAAACAGAAGCACTACGGAATATTATGTCAAAATATGGATTCATTATTTAATGTTTAAGTAGTTTATAAAAATCAATAGATTTATTATTTTGTTTTAATGTTTTTTTCGATAGCTATAATCATTTCGCCTGCAATATCTTTATTTGTGGCTCCTTCAATACCTTCTAGTCCTGGAGATGAGTTAACTTCAAGCAATAAAGGACCTTTTGAAGAACGAATGATATCGACACCGGCTACTTTCAAATCCATAGCTTTGGCAGCTCGAATAGCAATTCTTTTTTCTTCGGAAGTTGGTTTTATGACTGAAGCCGTTCCTCCAAGATGAATATTGGCTCGAAATTCTCCTGGTAACGCTTCGCGTTGGATAGTAGCAACGACTTTTCCATCAATTACAAACAAACGCAAGTCTTTTCCGTTGGCTTCTTTTATGAATTCTTGTACCAAAATATTAGCATTTAAACTCTTAAAAGCATTGATAACACTCTCGGCAGCTTTTTTGGTTTCGGCTAAAACGACTCCTTTTCCTTGAGTTCCTTCGAGTAATTTCACAATTAATGGGGGGCCGCCAACCATTTTTATTAAATCGTTAGTATCCAAAGGAGAGTTTGCAAAACCGGTTGTTGGAATGTCAATTCCGCTTTGCAAAAGCAATTGTAAGGAGAATAATTTGTCACGAGATTGGGTAATTGCGGTAGAAGAATTTAAGCAATACACATTCAATGCCTCGAATTGTCGGGTCAAAGCACAGCCATAAAAAGTTATGCTTGGACGAATTCTCGGAATAATAGCGTCAAATTGGTTCAATATAATACCCCCGCGATAGTGAATTTCGGGAGTTTTGGCATCCAGTTTCATATAACATTCCTTGATGTTTAAGAAATGCATTTCGTGACCACGCATTTCGCCGGCTTCCATAATTCGTTTGTTACTGTACAATTCAGGATTGCTTGCCAAAAGGCCGATACGCAAACCAGAACTTGCTTTTTCAGAATTTTTATATAGTTCTTTTAAATTATCTTGCGAGGGTTGACCTAAAAGGTATTTTTGTTCTGGATCAACTAATACCCTTCCACTCATCGCTTCACGACCCAATAACATGCGAAAACCCATTGAATCTCGATTCGTTAATGTCATTTCAATTAACCATTTTGAATTTCCAATATCTAAAGAAGTTTGAATGACATAGCGTTGTTCCCTAAAACCACTTGAACTTTTAACTACTCTTTTATCAATTAATGGAGCTTCGCAAGGTATAATTGTTTTGAGATTATTTTGGATAGGATTGATGTCAAATTTAACCCAATTTTGTCCGTCCTTTATAAATGGCGCTATATTCACCGCGTGCAAAGCTGAAGTTTTGGCACCAGAATCGACCCGTGCTTTAATGGTAGGAATTCCTAATTCAGGAAAAGAGCACCATTCCTCGCTACCCAATATAATTTTGTTAAGTGGCATAAATGAATTTATAAAACATTAAATTAGGATGTAAATATATATTGAAATTAAGACTTTTGAATATTAAATTACGGTTAAATATGAACTGGAAAAGAAATGAAAAAAACCTACTAATTAGTAGGTTTTTCAGTTTTGTTAACATTTACTATCAGTTCTTGGGAAGTATCGTCTAAATCCATAAAAATCTCATCACCGGAAGCGATTTTAGAAGTGATAATTTCTTCTGCAAGAGCATCTTCCACATATTTTTGTATTGCTCTTTTAAGTGGTCTTGCACCAAATTGTCTATCAAAACCTTTCTCTGCAATAAATGCTTTTGCTTTATCGGAAAGCTTTAATTGATAGCCTAATTCTCTGATGCGGTCGTATAATTTTTTTAATTCTATTTCGATAATTAAGTCAATATCGTGTTTCTCCAAAGTGTTGAAGACGATTACATCGTCAATTCTGTTCAAGAATTCAGGTGCAAAAGTTTTCTTTAAAGCACTTTCAATAATACTTTTCGAATTATCATCGGCTTGAGCTACTTTGGCGGCGGTTCCAAAACCTACACCCTGTCCAAAATCCTTTAATTGTCTCGCCCCCACATTTGATGTCATAATAATTATGGTGTTCTTAAAATCGATTTTCCTTCCTAAACTATCGGTTAAAAAGCCATCGTCTAATACTTGTAGCAACATATTGAAAACATCGGGATGTGCTTTTTCAATTTCGTCCAAAAGTAATACACTATACGGTTTACGGCGTATTTTTTCGGTTAATTGCCCTCCTTCTTCATAGCCAACATATCCCGGAGGCGCTCCAACTAATCTTGAAATCGCGAATTTTTCCATGTATTCACTCATATCAATTCGGATTAAAGCATCTTCTGAATCGAATAATTCTTTGGCCAAAACTTTAGCTAATTGGGTTTTACCAACACCGGTTTGACCTAAGAAAATAAAGGAGCCAATAGGTCGATTTGGATCTTTCAAACCAGCACGATTTCTTTGTATGGCACGCGAAATTTTTATCACGGCTTCTTTCTGTCCAATTACTTTTCCTTCAATAAGTTCCGGCAATCTAGCTAGTTTATTGCTTTCAGTCTGTGCAATACGATTTACAGGAATTCCCGTCATCATTGAAACCACGTCGGCAACATTGTCTTCAGTAACTTCGATACGATTGTTTTTCGAATCTTCTTCCCATTGTTCTTGAGCAATGGCTAAATCTTTTTCGATGCGTTTTTCGTCGTCACGAAGTTTTGCTGCTTCTTCGTATTTTTGTTTTTTGACAACGGCATTTTTTAATTCGCGAACATCTTCCAATTGTTTTTCCAATTCCAGAATTTGTTCCGGAACGTCAATATTTATAATGTGAACTCTCGAACCCGCTTCATCCAAAGCATCGATGGCTTTGTCTGGCAAAAAGCGTTCCGACATATACCTGTCAGTCAATTTCACGCAAGCTTCAATCGCTTCGGGAGTGTAAGTCACATTGTGGTGATCTTCATATTTATCCTTGATATTATTCAAAATAGTAATGGTTTCCTCAACCGAAGTTGGCTCTATAATTACTTTTTGAAAACGTCTCTCAAGAGCTCCATCTTTTTCGATATATTGACGGTATTCATCGAGTGTAGTTGCCCCAATACATTGAATTTCTCCTCTTGACAAGGCAGGTTTAAACATATTTGAAGCATCAAGCGAACCTGTTGCGCCACCAGCACCAACGATGGTGTGAATTTCGTCAATGAAAAGAATGATATCGTCATTTTTTTCCAATTCGTTCATCACGGCTTTCATTCGTTCCTCGAACTGTCCTCGGTATTTTGTACCCGCCACAAGACTGGCTAAATCCAGTGTTACCACGCGTTTGTTGAATAATATTCGGGAAACTTTCTTTTGAATAATTCGCAAGGCTAGACCTTCGGCAATGGCTGATTTTCCCACTCCGGGTTCTCCAATAAGAAGCGGATTGTTCTTCTTGCGTCGGCTCAAAATCTGGGAAACGCGTTCAATTTCTTTTTCGCGTCCCACAACAGGATCTAACTTTCCTTCTTCAGCCATTTCAGTTAAATCTCTCCCAAAATTATCCAGAACTGGAGTTTTGGATTTTTTGTTGGATTTATTGGCGGGATTGTTAAAAGTGCCTTCTTTTAGACTGTCATCTTGTCCTGAATCTTCGTTATACGCATCGTTTCTAGGCAAGTTTTCTTTGAAATCTTCTTCGCTTGGTGTCATATTTAGATATTGTTCTTTAGCTGAATCATAATCAATTTTCATCTTATTCAACAGCTTGGTTGTTGGATCATTTTCATTTCTTAAGATGCACAATAACAAATGTGCAGTGCTTATGGAAGTGCTGTGAAATACTTTTGCTTCGAGAAAAGTGGTTTTCAAAGCCCGTTCCGCTTGGCGGGTGAGGTGTAAGTTTTTCTTTTCATTGTTGATTTCTACATTGGAGCTGGCAGGGCTCAAAACTTCCACTTTTCTTCGTAAATAGTCTAAATCTACAGATAAATTATTCAAAATATTTATTGCTTTTCCGTTGCCATCTCTTAATATGCCTAGCATAAGGTGTTCAGTTCCAATAAAGTCGTGACCTAGTCGAAGAGCTTCTTCTTTACTGTAAGTTATAACATCCTTTACTCTTGGTGAAAAATTATCATCCATAATATAATTGTAATTGTAACGTAAATTTAGTGAATCTATAATTGAAAAACAAAAATCGTTCCCTTTAAGAACTTATGTCAGCTAATTGACAAAAAAAGAATCAATAAAACGTTAAATGTTCCTTAATTTATTAACTAAAAAACAAGTTCATTTTGTTAATAAATCATTGAAATAAGTACTGAATTGTTTGCTTAAAAAAATCAAAAAGATGTATATTAGCACGTTTTGAAACTAAATTAAATTTATTAAATATTACAACTTATGTCTGAAGGAGAAAAGTTAATTCCTATTAACATTGAAGATGAAATGAAATCAGCTTACATCGATTATTCGATGTCGGTAATTGTATCAAGAGCACTTCCTGATGTTAGAGATGGCTTGAAACCAGTACATCGAAGAGTGCTTTACGGAATGTATGATCTGGGAGTAACCTCAAAATCTGCCCATAAAAAATCGGCGAGAATCGTCGGAGAAGTTTTAGGGAAGTATCACCCTCACGGAGATACTTCAGTTTATGACGCGATGGTTCGTATGGCCCAAGAATGGAGTTTACGCTATTTATTAGTTGATGGTCAGGGTAACTTTGGTTCAGTCGATGGTGATAGTCCTGCTGCGATGCGATACACCGAAGCCAGGATGCGCAAAATTTCTGAAGAAATAATGGCTGACATCGAAAAAGAAACCGTTGACTTTCAATTGAACTTTGACGATACTTTGTATGAGCCAAAAGTAATGCCTACGAGAGTTCCTACTTTATTGATAAACGGTGCAACTGGGATTGCCGTAGGTATGGCTACCAATATGCCGCCGCACAATCTTACTGAAGTTATTAACGGAACATTGGCTTACATCGACAATAACGAAATCGAAATTGACGAGTTAATGACACATATTAAAGCCCCGGATTTTCCAACTGGTGGTACAATATATGGTTATGAAGGTGTTCGCGAAGCATTTAAAACTGGTAGAGGACGTATTGTGATACGTGCAAAAGTTGGTTTTGAAGAAGTAGATGGCAGAGAATGTATCATCGTTACTGAAATCCCGTATCAAGTTAACAAAGCTGATATGATTAAGCGTACCGCTGATTTGGTGAATGACAAAAAAATAGAAGGAATTGCCAATATTCGTGATGAATCGGATAGAAACGGTATGCGTATTGTTTATATTTTGAAACGCGATGCCACGCCAAACGTGGTTTTGAACACGCTTTATAAGTTTACCCAATTACAATCTTCATTTTCTGTAAATAATATTGCATTGGTAAAAGGTCGTCCTCAGATGTTGAATCTCAAGGATATGATTCACTATTTTGTTGAGCACCGTCACGATGTTGTCGTTCGTAGAACACAGTTTGATTTGCGCAAAGCAAGAGAAAGAGCGCATATCTTGGAAGGTTTAATTATTGCTTCGGACAATATCGATGAAGTAATAGCCTTGATTAAAGCTTCAAAAAACACCGAAGAAGCCAGAGAAAAGTTAATCGAAAGATTCAAATTATCCGATATTCAGTCTCGTGCCATTGTCGAAATGCGTTTGCGCCAATTGACGGGTTTGGAACAAGACAAATTGAGGGCTGAATATGATGAAATAATGAAGTTGATAGAGCATTTGCAAGCTTTATTGGACGATATTAATTTGAGAACTGCCTTGATAAAAGAAGAACTTATTGAAATTCGTGATAAATATGGAGATGCCCGTCGTTCCTTAATCGAATATTCTGGCGGTGATGTCAGCATAGAAGATTTAATTGCCGATGAAAATGTAGTCATTACAATTTCGCACGCGGGTTACATTAAACGGACTAATTTATCGGAATACAAAACACAAAATAGAGGAGGAGTTGGACAAAAAAGCGCGGGAACAAGAGATCAAGATTTTCTTGAAAATATGTTTGTAGCCACCAATCACCAATATATGATGTTCTTTACCCAAAAAGGAAAATGTTTTTGGATGCGTGTTTATGAAATTCCGGAAGGAAGCAAAACGGCAAAAGGCAGGGCGATTCAAAACTTGGTAAACATCGAAAGCGACGACAAAGTAAAAGCGTTTATATGTACTCAAGATTTAAAAGACCAAGACTATATCAAAAGCCATAACCTTATCATGGTGACCAAAAAAGGTCAGGTCAAAAAAACCTCTTTGGAGAAATATTCGAAGCCTAGAGTCAATGGAGTTGCTGCCATTACAATTAAGGAAGGTGACGAATTATTGGAAGCAAAATTAACCAATGGAAACAGCCAAATTATATTGGCCGTTAAATCTGGAAAATTAGTTCGTTTTGAGGAAACTAAAACGCGTCCTATGGGAAGAACTGCTTCGGGGGTTCGTGGAATTACCTTAAAAGACGATACCGATGAAGTAATTGGTATGGTTACAGTAAATGATATGAATAGTGAAATTTTGGTTGTCGCCGAAAATGGTTATGGAAAACGTTCCAGCCTTGACGAATATAGAATTACCAATCGTGGAGGAAAAGGGGTTAAAACCCTTAATATCACCGAAAAAACAGGAAAATTAATTTCGATAAACTCTGTTACTGATGCGGATGACTTGATGATTATCAACAAATCTGGACTGACTATCAGAATGGCTGTTGAAGACTTGAGAGTTATGGGACGTGCTACTCAAGGTGTTAAATTGATTAACATCAAAGGAAACGATTCCATTGCGGCAGTTACTAAAGTTATGAAAGACGATGTGGTTGAAGTTATAGTTGATGAAGACGGAAATGTCATTGAAACTGAAACAATCGAAAGAGTAAAGCCCGTTTTGGAAATACTTGAAGAAGAAGGTGTCGAAGACGAAGATGATGATTCTGATGATGAAGACGAATCAGAAGATTCAGAGGAAGAAAATGATGATGTCGATTCAGATGATGAATTATAAGTATTATCAATATAGAAAGTCAACAATAATAATTAATTTAAAAAATTAGAATGTTATGAAAAGTAAATGTGTAATACTAGCGACAGCATTTTTGATATCACTAGCTACTTTTGCTCAAAAAGATCAAATTAAAGCTGCCGAAAAAGCATTAAAGGGAGGTAATTCGGCTGAAGCGGTAGCTATTTTGCAAGTAGCCGAATCTCTAATTCCTAATGCAACACCTTCTGAAAAAGCACAATTTTATTTTGTGAAAGGAAATTCATTACTGGACTTGGCCAATAAAAATGTAGAGACCGGCAAGAATCTTTCTTTGTCTGCAAATGCCTATCAAGATTTATTAGCCGTTGAAAAAACTTCAGGAAAAGACAAATATTCCTCCCAGGCGATGGCTTCGATTATGAATATCAAATATAAATTGATCAATGCAGCGATAGAGGATTCAAAAGCAAACAAAAGTTCTGAAGGCGCCAAAAAATTGTATGATGCTTATCTCTTGGATAAAAAAGACACAATCAATTTATATTATGCTGCATCAACTTATGTGAATGCCAAGCAATATGACGAGGCACTTAAATTTTATTATGATTTGAAAACCTTGAATTATTCTGGAAAAGGTATCAATTATACAGCAATGAATAAATTGACCGCTCAGGAAGACACTTTTAATACTGCTAAAGAAAGAGATATTGCGATAAAATTAGGAACCCACGAGAAGCCAAATACAGAAGCCATTCCTTCAAAAAGAGGAGAAATATACAAAAACATTGCATTGATTTTGGTTCAAAACGGAAAATCAGAAGAAGCCAAAAAAGCTATCACCGATGCCAGAAAAGCAAATCCAGAGGATACTTCATTGACTTTGACCGAAGCCAATTTGTATCTGGAAACTAAAGATTTCGTCACCTACAAAAAACTAATTGCCGAAGTTTTGGAAAAAAATCCAAATGACGCTGATTTGGTTTTTAATTTAGGGGTAATAAGTGCCAATGCAAAAAATCCTGTCGATGCAGAAAAATATTACAAAAGGGTTATGGAAATTAATCCAAAATATACAAATGCCTACATCAACTTAGCAGCATTAAAGCTTGACGATGAGAAGGTAATTATTGATGAAATGAACAAATTAGGAACTTCTGCCAAGGATATGAAACGTTATGAAGAGTTGAAAACGAAAAGAGAAAACTTATTCAAAAGTGTTATTCCTTTTCTTCAAAAAGCGGTAGAGTTAGATCCGTTTAATGTTGATGTAGCAAAAACACTTTTAAATGTATACAGCGCACTTGAAATGACTTCGGAAAAAAATGCTTTAAAAGAAAAAATAAAAGCACAAGAAGGAAAGAAATAGTACGATTTTAGTTTAAAAAAAAACCGTTCTGAGAGACAGGACGGTTTTTTTTAAATAATTTTTTTGATGACTCGAAGTTTGTGGGTGTGTTTATTGGCTTCGGCATTATAAATTCCTAGATGATCGAGTCTGTCAATCCTGACTTTTCCGCTGGCGTGAATGATATAATTATTCTCCATAATAATACCCACATGAATGATATTTCCATCGTCATTATCGAAAAAAGCCAAATCACCAGGTTCACTTTCTTCGATAAAACTCAAAGCTTCACCTTGTTTTGACTGTTGTGACGCATCTCGCATCAATTTATATCCATTAAGTTTGTAAACCATTTGCGTAAAACCGGAACAATCAATCCCAAAAGGGTTTTTTCCTCCCCAAAGATAAGGCGCATTCAAATACATAAATGCAGTATTTATAATGCATTCTTTAGGTTTTATGCCACTAATTTTTGTTCCCTCAAAATTGTAGTTTAACAGATTGATTTCGCTATTGTTTAAAAATGAAAGGGAAGCACCAAGAGGAATTGGCAATAATAAATTATTAGGTGCAATAATATATTCGACCAAATCTCCGTTTAAAATAATTGCCTCTTTCGATAGTTGATTAAAATCCGATTCAGAAATTACTTGATATTGCTTCGAATCCATCCAACCTTCATAATCGTCGTATTGCAATTTTATTTTTGACCATTGTTTCAATTGTTCCAAGATTTCGAAATGTTCACCAAATAAAACTTGGGAAACGATTTCGCTTTTATCACTAGGTTCAATTCGAATCGGGATTATGGCTAGATTACAAATTCCGAACATATTTTTATTGTTTTAAATTTTAAATTATCTGTAATTCATTTAAAATTTATCATTTAAAATAAATTTTAGATTCTTTCGATTACAATTGCCGAAGCACCTCCTCCACCATTGCAAATTGTGGCGGCTCCAATCTTTCCGTTATTTTGTTCCAAAACATTTAGCAATGTAACAATAATTCTAACACCAGAACAGCCCAGAGGATGTCCTAAAGAAATTGCTCCTCCATTCACATTTATTTTGTCATTATCCAAATCAAGAATTTTTGCATTGGCCAGACCAACCACTGCAAAGGCTTCATTGAATTCGAAATAATCAACGTCTTTTGTTGTTAATCCAGCTTTTGCCAAAGCTTTAGGAATAGCTATTGATGGAGTGGTGGTAAACCATTTTGGATCTTGAGCTGCATCGGCATAACTTCGAATGTAAGCCAAAGGTTTTAAACCCATTGAAAATGCTTTTTCTTCGGTCATCAATACCACGGCTGCTGCTCCGTCATTAATTGTGGAAGCATTTGCGGCAGTCACGGTTCCGTCTTTCGAAAAAACGGGACTTAATGAAGGAATCCTGTCGAGTTTTACATTCGTAAATTCTTCATCTCTAGAAACTATTATTGGATCTCCTTTTCTTTGCGGAACGGCAACGGGAACAATTTCGTTGTTGAATTTTCCATCTTCCCAAGCTTTTGCAGAACGCTCATAAGATTGTATTGCGAAATTATCTTGGTCTTCTCTGGTAAATTTATATTCAGTGGCACATAAGTCTGCACCAACTCCCATTGCATTGTTGTCATAGGCATCGGTAAGGCCGTCTTTCTGCATTCCATCAACCATCATGGCAGGGCCAAATTTATAGCCATTTCTCAAATGCATATAATGAGGAATTAAACTCATATTCTCCATTCCTCCGGCAACAACAATTTCTGCATCGCCACATTGGATTGCTTGTGCGCCTAACATTACCGCCTTCATACCGGAAGCGCAAACTTTATTGACTGTGGTGCAAGCCACTGTATTTGGCAAACCCGAATATATTGCAGCTTGTCTTGCGGGAGCTTGCCCCACTCCAGCCTGAACCACATTCCCCATAAAAACTTCATCAACTACATTTGGATCCAGATTAATTTTAGCTAAAGCCCCTTTTATAGCCACTGCACCTAATCTTGGAGCCACAACTGTCGATAATCCACCCATAAAACTTCCTATTGGAGTTCTGACAGCGGAAACGATGACAACTTTCTTGTTCATGATCTATTTGTGTCTTGGTTTGAGTTGCGAATTTAATCATTTTGTATAAATACTAAATTACAATTTTGATATTATTATGGCATTATTTCAGTAAATTTTCAATTATATTTTTTAAAGATCGAATTTTTTCAACAATCATTAAAATAAAAATACGAATTTTTGTTTTCGAATAGCTATGCGTTTGATTGTTAATGTTTTTAATTTAATGTAAAAAAAACATTCAAAAAAAGAGGGTAATTGTTTGTGAAATATAGAATAGAAAGTTACATTTGCAACCGCTTAAAAGGAATATAAGTTCTTATATTGGAGAGTTGCCTGAGTGGCCGAAAGGACATGTTTGCTAAACATGCGTATGGGTAACTGTACCAAGGGTTCGAATCCCTTACTCTCCGCTTTTTTAGCACTTCGGGGTGTAGCGTAGCTCGGTTATCGCGCCTGCTTTGGGAGCAGGAGGCCGCAGGTTCGAATCCTGCCACCCCGACTAATTAATAAGTTTTTTTAATTAATGGCTTATTGATTAATGGACGCATAGCTCAGCTGGATAGAGCACCTGCCTTCTAAGCAGGCGGTCGAAGGTTCGAATCCTTCTGCGTTCACGGTATGGGACAAGTCTATTTTTTAGACTTGTCCCATTTTTTTTTTTACCCTCGGGATGCTCCGTTAACACTAGCAATTTTTAATAAGATTGGGTTTGAATCTGCGGTTCGAACTTTTTTATTTTCAAATTTAAAATTTTTTGGAAATATCGAACCAATTATTTGTCTTTTAGCATCAATAGTACCTTCAATGTATTGATTTTTAATGTTTTTAATTTTATTTATCGCGTTTTTGTATAATTCTAAAACTTCCTTTTCATTGATAGCCTTTGTTTCTTTATCTTTTAATTCGGAGTGGATGTTTTCATATCTTGTCTTCGCAATTTGGTATTCTGTTTTATCGATATCTCCATCAATATAAATATCCTGTAAACGTTGTCGTAAAGCTTCAATATTTATTACTTTTTCATAATGTTTGGCTCCAGGTTGTTTTTTATCTCTTTCTTTAAAAAGCGCTTCTTTTATCATTTCCTCAAATAATTTTTTTACGGGAGTATCTAATTTTTTTAATAATCTTTAATCCAAAAATGAACATCATCAATTAAGGATCTTGAATTGCATGGGCTCAAGCAATGATAATAGGAATAATATATAAAGGCCTATAGAGGTACTTGCAGTTAATTGGTTATTGTATTTTGGACACAACAAAAGTCTGGGGATAGTACATTAGAATAAGAATGTATTCCGCTTTATATTGCAAAACAATTGAAGAATTCTAGAAGTATAAAAATAATTTTAAAAATGTCACTTAACAAATACAGCAGGTTTTATTTACATATCCAATTTGCCTTTTTTGTTGGTTAATATTCTGCATGAACAATCTATAAAGAAATGGTAATATTGAAGAAGTTAGTACTGAAAATGCTATATTAGCAAAACGATGGAAATAAAATCAGATATTCTAATTATTGGCGCAGGATTGGCCGGGCTGACTAGTGCTATTCATTTATCGAAAATTGGTTTAAAAGTAATTCTCATAGAAAAAAATGAATT
>CAIOTL010000110.1 GCA_903861155.1 uncultured Bacteroidota bacterium | reverse complement strand
TATGCGTCAGCATATTCAAGGCGGCTTTCGCCATATTGGTGTGCGGATGGCGATCTTCCTTGAAAAAGCGGTGAAACTTCCCTTCCATTGCCGAAACATTGATGATGTGTTTTTGTCCCGTGTTGTCTTTTTTCATCACTTCCGAAAGTCGGTTGCACAATACAAAAGGCGCAACGGAATTGACCAATTGCACTTCGATCATTTCGGTGGTTTCAATTTGTCCCAAACGCAATCGCCAGCTGTTGGTTTTTCGCAAATCGACTTGCTGCAAATCGGCATCGAGTTCCCCTTCCGGAAAAACTTCGTTTGCAACCAATGCGTTATCAAACGAATAAGGAATCTGAGATAATTTGGCGGAAGCCCGCAAACCAATTCCAGGTTCTGGTCCGTGCCAAGTTACCGGCATATTTTCATTGGATGAAAAACCTGTCGTCAGGACTTTTAATTCCTCTAAACAATTGGTATGATCTAATAATAATTCCTGCGCTTCTTTTGGCAAAGAGCCAATGGGCAGTTCTTCGTTTTCCATCAAATGCGAATAAAATCCGGCGGGTCGTCGCACGGTTTGCGCAGCATTATTGATAAGAATATCCAAACGATGGTATTTTTGTTCGATATAATTGCAGAAAATTTCCACACTCGGAATATGCCTTAAATCTAATCCGTGAATTTTTAAGCGGTCTTTCCATTCAAAAAAATCATCTTCTTTAGAAAATCGCAAAGCCGAATCGACCGGAAAACGAGTCGTGGCAATAACAGTCGCGCCGCCACGCAAAAGCATTAAAGTAATATGATAACCAATTTTTAATCGAGAGCCTGTAATCACAGCAACTTGTCCTTTTACATCGGCAGTTTGAAAACGTTTGGCGTAATTATAATCACCACAATCCGGACACATTGTGTCATAAAAATGGTGCATTTTCGTAAACTCAGTTTTACAAACGTAGCAATTTCGAGGTTTCGTAAATTCTAATTGTTCTTTGATTTCTAAATCATTCGAACCTAATAATTTTGGAGCGACAAAAACGCTTGCTTCTCGGGCATACCGAATTCCAGTTTCCTTACGAGCCGTTCTGTCTTTCTTTTCCTGTTTGCGTTTGGCTACAGCTTTCCCGTCCTTCTTTCTTTTAGCTAATTCGTCACGATCCGGTCTCGAAAACATTCCTGCCGCTTTGAGCAATTCGGTTCGTTGCTCTTTTGGAATATCGAATATCTGATTCGTATCCGTGTTCAATTGTGCCAAAATAGCAATGCATAGGTCAATTTCTTCCGAAGTTATGCTATTTGTGCTGTTCCGTTTTTCCTTCATTATATGCTAAAATTCAAGGGGCAAATATAGTTTTTAAAGTTGGAAAGTCGAATGCCGTATAGTTACAAAGTTGGAAAGCCGAATATCAACAGTTATATTATTGATTTATTGCTCCTAATTTCCTCCCTAAGGGGTGAATACTTTATATTTAAATTCTATTTACTCTATACTCACTCTATAGTGACTCTATACTCACTCTATAAAAAAGCTTGTTTTTATAGAGTCACTATAGAAATGATATACATAAACTTAGACTCAGTATAAATATAACAGCTCACAAATGGAGCATAAAGAGCACTAAGCAGTTGCATAACTACAACTCTACTATTTGTATAATTTTGAATTGTCTAAACTATATTTTGAATTTTGCATTTCTTAATTTCCAACTTTAACTTTAAGACTTTTTTGTACCTTCGTGACTTCTTTTTAAAATGCTTTATGTTATTCCAAATCAAAGCTTATCTCAAATTCCTCTGGAACTCCAAAAACGAACACGCGGTACATTCGCCATTCGTGTTTCATTTGATTACCAAATGTTTTTATGACCGCAAATCAAAACCCGAATACCAAATTCTAAAAATCTATCGAAACTCGCTTTTAGAAAATAAAAACACCCTAGAAGTAACCGATTTTGGTGCGGGTTCGAAAGTTTTCAAATCGAACAAAAGACAAATTGCCCTGATTGCCAAAACCGCTGGCATAACTCCCAAACACGCCAAATTACTGTTCCGAATTGTGAATTATTTTCAGCCCGAAAATATTCTAGAGATTGGCTCCTCATTGGGATTAGCGACTTCTGCCCTAGCCTTAGGAAATCCAGAAGCAAAAATCACAACTTTAGAAGGTTGTCCAGAAACGGAAAAAATTGCTCAGGAAGAATTAGCAAAATTTGGTTTAACCAATATCAATTCCGTTGTAACCGAGTTTGCTACTTACTTCAAAACCTATAACTTACAACTTATAACTTACAACTTGATTTACTTCGACGGCAACCATTCTAAACAAGCCACTTTAGATTATTTTGAGTTTTTATTACCCACAATTACTAACGAAAGTGTTTGGATTTTCGATGATATTCATTGGTCTCGGGAAATGGGCGACGCTTGGGAAATCATCAAAAAACACTCTAAAGTGACCGTTACAATCGATACTTTTCAATGGGGATTGGTGTTTTTCAGAAGAGAACAGCCAAAAGAGCATTTTGTAATTCGAACCTAGTCTTGCTCCCTTTAAATTTTAAAAAACAATACTTTATGGACATCAAACAAATTTTCGAAAACAATAAAAATTGGGTTCTCAAACAACTTAATACTGACGAAAACTATTTTAAAAAATTAGAAAAAGGGCAGTCACCGGAATTTCTATACATAGGCTGTTCGGACAGTCGTGTTTCCGCTGAAGAACTCATGGGTTTGCAACCAGGAGAAGTTTTTGTACATCGAAATATTGCTAATATGATACCAAATACAGACTTAAATTCTATGTCCGTAATTAATTATGCTGTTATGCATCTAAAAGTAAATCATATTGTTGTATGTGGTCATTATGGCTGTGGAGGTATTTATGCGGCAATGCAACAATCTGACTTAGGAATCTTAAATCCCTGGTTAAGAAACATTCGAGATGTATATCGAATTCACAGAAGAGAATTAGATTCTCTTACTAATGAAGAAGAAAAATATAAAAGACTGGTAGAATTGAATATACAGGAGCAATGCATTAATGTAATTAAAACTGCAGAGGTTCAAAAAGCAAACAACGAACGGAATTTAAAGGTTTACGGTTGGATTTTTGACATTCACACCGGAAAATTAATCGACTTAAATATTAATTTTGATGCAATTTTGAAAGATATTAGAGCCATTTATAAAATATCAAACTAAGGTTAAAATTTCTCTTTTATGTAACAAAAATCAATTTTGATCTACCAATATTTAATTGAAATCCATTTTGTACTTTTAAAATCTTAAATCAAAAACCATAAATACAAATGAAGCCACTAATAAAAATAACCAATATCAAACGCGATTTTGTCTTGGGAAATGAAATCGTTCATGTGTTAAAAGGGATTGATTTAGAGATAAAAAAAGGAGAATACGTGGCGCTTATGGGGCCTTCGGGTTCTGGAAAATCAACTTTGATGAACCTTTTGGGATGTTTGGATACACCAACATCTGGAAGCTATATTCTCAACGGAAAAGACGTAAGCCAGATGCACGACGATGAATTAGCCGAAATTCGCAATAAAGAAATTGGTTTTGTTTTTCAGACTTTCAATCTTTTGCCAAGAACCACCGCGCTCGACAATGTGGCTTTGCCAATGATTTATGCCGGATATTCCAAATCAGAAAGAAGAGCTCGTGCCACCAAAGTTTTGCACCAAGTAAATCTTGGCGATAGAATGGATCATCAGCCCAACCAGCTTTCGGGTGGACAAAGACAAAGAGTTGCCATTGCAAGAGCTTTGGTCAACAAACCTTCGATAATTCTTGCCGATGAACCCACTGGAAATTTGGACAGTAAAACATCTGATGAGATTATGGTTCTTTTAGAGGAAATTCACAAAAACGGCAATACTATAATTGTGGTAACCCACGAAGAAGAAATTGCGGCTCATGCTAAAAGAATCATCCGTTTGAGAGATGGAATGATTGAGAGTGATACTTTGAAATGATTAATTTGATTAATCGATTAAACAATAAAAATGAAAATCTACACAAAAACCGGCGATACAGGAACAACAGCACTTTTTGGCGGACCTCGAGTTCCCAAAGACCATATTCGGATAGAAAGTTACGGTACGGTTGACGAATTGAATTCGTATATTGGGTTGATTCGGGATCAGGAAATAAATCCGCATTACAAAAAAATCCTGATAGAAATCCAAGATCGATTGTTTACCGTTGGCGCTATTCTCGCCACTCCACCCGAAAAAGAAGTGAAGAAAAACGGAGAATTACGTTTACAAAATTTAGGAATTATAGAAAGTGATATCGAATTGCTCGAAAACGAAATCGATACGATGGAAAGTGAGTTACCGCCAATGACGCATTTTGTTTTGCCAGGCGGTCATACAACCGTGTCATATTGTCACATTGCTCGCTGCGTTTGCCGTCGAGCAGAAAGGTTGGCAGTACATTTAGACCATAATGAAGTCGTTGCCGAAATCGTAATTAAATACCTAAACCGACTTTCTGACTATCTTTTTGTATTGGCACGAAAGTTGTCATTTGACCTGCAAGCGGAAGAAATAAAATGGATTCCTAGGAAATAGTTGGCAGTATTCCGTGTGCTGTTTGCAATGAAAAACGGATTACTGAACACCGAACACTAGATATTAAAAAAAACGTTCTTAACTTTAATAAAAAATAAATGGTTTTTTACTTGTGTTTTTCAGTAAAAAATTTATTTTTGCACAAAACTAAACAGACATAAAGATGTATTGGACATTAGAACTAGCATCCTACTTAAGTGATGCGCCGTGGCCTGCTAACAAAGATGAACTTATCGACTACGCTATTCGAGCTGGAGCTCCATTAGAAGTAGTAGAAAACCTACAATCTATAGAGGATGAAGGGGAGATATATGAATCGATGGAAGAAATTTGGCCAGATTATCCTACTGACGAAGATTATCTTTGGAATGAGGATGAATATTAAAAAAATATCTCAAGGAAAAAGTCTCAGAAGAGGCTTTTTTTTTGTTTAAATTTGCACACCTTTATAAAATAGAAATACAGATATATTATGAGTTTCATAAACAGCATACTTAAAGTCTTCGTTGGAGATAAATCCCAAAAAGATGTCAGGGCTTTACAACCTTATTTAACCAAAATTAAGACTTTCGAAAGTAGCCTGATGTCATTATCAAACGATGATTTGCGCGCCAGAACAACTTTCTTTAAAGACAAAATAAAACAAGCTCGCGCCGAAAAAGACGCGAAAATAGTTTCGATTCAACTCGAGGCTGAGACCGTCGAAGACATTGATAAACGCGAAGATTTGTACTTGGCCATCGATGCTTTGGAAAAAGAAGCCTACGACATTTCGGAAAAAACCTTGTTGGAAATTCTTCCAGAAGCTTTTGCCGTGGTTAAAGAAACGGCGAGACGATTTAAAGAAAACACACAGATTCATGTAACTGCAACTGCCAAAGACCGTGAGCTTTCGGCTACTAAAACCTATATTACCCTTGACGGCGATAACGCTATTTGGTCTAATTCCTGGAATGCTGCTGGAAAGCAAATCACTTGGGACATGATTCATTATGATGTTCAGTTGATTGGTGGAATGGTTTTGCACGAAGGTAAAATTGCCGAAATGCAAACGGGTGAGGGAAAAACATTGGTCGCTACTTTGCCCCTTTATTTGAATGCTTTGACCGGAAACGGCGTGCATTTGGTAACCGTAAATGATTATTTGGCCAAACGTGACAGCACCTGGAAAGCACCATTATTCGAATTTCACGGAATGACTGTGG
>CAIOTL010000109.1 GCA_903861155.1 uncultured Bacteroidota bacterium | reverse complement strand
TAGAAAAAAAGTGTTCTATCAAAAACAAAAATAATATTTCATTTGGCAAATATGTGACCATTGAGCAAAATGCTAGAATAGACGGTTATTCCATGGAGAAAATTGTTTTTGGGAATAACGTAAAAATTGGTGCTTTTTCCTTAGTAACCTGCACAAGTCATTTAAGCAAATATGGCAAAGGATTAAAAATTGGATCTAATTCTGCCATTGGAGATTTTGCCCATTTTGGAGCCGCTGGAGGAATTGAAATTGGCAATGATGTAATTATGGGTTCCTATATAAGTTTTCATTCGGAGAACCATAATTTTGATGACGCCACGAAATTAATACGGGAACAGGGGGTGAGTTCAAAAGGGATAAAATTAGGGAATAATATTTGGATTGGCGCAAAAGTAACTTTTCTGGACGGTTCTGTAATTGGGAATAATTGCGTAATTGCCGCTGGTGCTGTTGTGAGTGGAGTTTTTCCAGATAATGTGGTTATTGGTGGTGTCCCTGCCAAAGTTTTAAAAACAATAAAGTAAGTAAATGATTAACATCCTTTTCATTCATCAGTCGGCCGAACTTTATGGTTCGGATAAAACTTTGTTGGTGTTACTTTCAAAACTGGACAGATCGAAATTTTTCCCCGTCGTTATTTTGCCTTGTGACGGACCTTTGAAAACAGCCTTGGAAAAGGGGGAAATAAAAGTTATTATTGCGCCTGTATTAAAATTATATAGAAAAATGTTTAGTATAAAAAACATTTTTTTGTTTTTCAAAGACATAAAAAAAGGGATTTCAATTTTAGACGAACTTCATAAAGAATATGAATTTGATTTGGTTTACTCTAACACGCTT
Source organism: uncultured Bacteroidota bacterium (assembly GCA_903861155.1). Taxonomy (GTDB): domain Bacteria; phylum Bacteroidota; class Bacteroidia; order Flavobacteriales; family Flavobacteriaceae; genus Flavobacterium. The sequence goes on along the minus strand of CAIOTL010000109.1, from coordinate 11,362 downwards.
GCCGTTTTATTGGGAATGATTTTTGCCAAAAAAAGAAGGATAAAACACATTTGGCATGTGCATGAAATTATTGTTCACCCAAAAATAATAGCTTTTATTTTTCCAAAAATACTAAATATCTATGCTGATATTGTTGTTTGTAACTCAAAAGCAACAAAAAAAAATTTGGTAGATCGAGAAAAAAATCTAGAAGCTAAATCAATAATTATTCATAACGGTATAGAAGAGGTCAACAAAGTATCAACAAGGAATACAAAAGCAAATTTTGGATTTATTCAAAGTGATATTGTTATAACTTTAATAGGGAGAATTAGCAGGTTGAAAGGACATAAATTAGTATTGAATACATTTATTAATCACATAAAAGATAATAATGTCAAGTTATTATTTGTAGGTTCCCCAGTTGAGGGACAAGAATATTATCTTGAAGAAATAGAAAAAATAATTTTGGACAATAGTCTTCAAGAAAAAATAAAAATTATGCCTTTCACAACCAATCTAAGTCCTATTTGGAATAGCACCGATATTGCCGTTATCCCTTCAACTGAGGCAGAATCTTTTGGCCTTGTGGCAGTAGAGGCAATGCTGTCAAAGAAGCCAGTAATTGGATCAAATCACGGCGGATTGAAGGAGGTTATTGTCGATAATGAAACCGGATTTTTGGTGGAACCCAACAATGAGAATGAACTATATGTCGCCTTGCTGAAACTTATAGAAAATCAGGAATTAAGAAATTATTTTGGTGAAAATGGTTATCAAAGAGCGATAAAAGAATTTTCGGCCGATAAATATGTTCAAAGTTTTGAAAACCTATTGATAGGTATTTTAAATTAATTGACATGAAAACCGTTGCCTTTTAAAAAATCATTGTTTAAAAATCCCTATTTTTGCTAGCTGAAAATGAACAACATTCATGAAAATAGCTATTTTAGGAACGAGAGGTATTCCAAATTATTATTCAGGTTTTGAGCAATTTGCGGAATTTTTCTCCATCTACTTGGCAGAAAAAGGACATGACGTTTATGTATATAATTCCCACAACCACCCTTATCAAGAAAAAACGTTTCATGGCGTAAACATTATTCATCAATATGATCCCGAATACAAATTAGGAACTTTCGGTCAGTTTATTTACGACTTCAATTGTATTCTGGACTCCCGCAAAAGAAATTTTGATATAATTCTTCAATTGGGTTATACCAGTAATTCGGTTTGGTTTTTTCTTTTGCCCAAAAAATCCATCATCATAACCAATATGGATGGATTAGAATGGAAACGCACCAAATATTCAAAACCGGTACAACAATTTCTGAAATTTGCCGAAAGATTAGCGGCCATAAGCAGTGATTATCTGATTTCGGATTCTCTTGGAATCAAAAAATACCTGATGGAGCAATATAAAAAAGAATCAACATATATTGCTTATGGAGCCTATCCCTTTTCAAACCACGATGAAAGCATTTTATCTATTTATGACGTTCAAAAGGGCGATTATAACATGATTATGGCCCGTTTTGAACCCGAAAATAATTTAGACATGGTTCTTGAAGGCGTTGTTTTAAATAAAGAAAATTATACCCCCATTCTGGTCGTGGGAAACCACAATACTAAATATGGCGAATATTTAAAAAACAAGTTTAAAAAATATTCCCACATTCGTTTCTTGGGGGGTATTTATAATTTGGGGCATTTAAATAATCTTCGTTTTTTTCAAACTTATATTTTCACGGTCATTCCGTTGGCGGAACCAATCCTTCACTTTTAGAAGCCATGGCTTCAAGAGCCCTGGTGATTTCCCACAACAATGATTTTAATCGAGGCGTTTTGAAAGAGAATGCAATTTATTTTTCTAATTCGGAAGAGGTAAAGAAAATTCTTTTAAAAACCAAAAAAATTGATAACTTGCAATTCATTCAAAACAATTTTGAGGCGATTGAAAACGAATTTAATTGGGATAAAATTAATGGAGAGTACCTACAATTATTTGAAGATTGCGTATCAGGAACTAAAATTTGAAACTAAGCAAAACCCTTCTTTTTTACTGCTACTTTTTGTATTAATTTCAATTCCTTTGAGTTATGCCCTCAACGGAATTATGATTGGATTATTTGCAGTTATAACCATAATTAGCTTCAAAAAGTTAAATTTCAGAATTGAAAATAACCTAGTTTTCCCCGTTATTTTATATTTTTTGATGTTGCTTTCCATAACTTGGAGCGGAGACATCAACGCTACTTTAAAAGGATTATCAAAAACACTTCCTTTACTTGTAATTCCGATTTGTTTTATGGCTTTGCCACGGTTTTCAAATCTACAAAAGCAGAAAATAATTTCATATTATAGTTATGGGATGTTTTTTTTTGTTATTTATTGTATTTCAAAAGCGACAATCAGATACCTTATTACGGGAGATAATTCTGTTTTCTTTTACCACGAACTGGTTACCGAAGATCTAAACGCAATTCATGTTTCAATATACGCGGCGATTGCCTTTTTTTATTTCTATACAAAGCCGATTAAATCAATTTCAGACAGGATTATAGCATTAATAATGGCGATTTTTATCTTTTTGTTATCCTCTAAAAATATCATTGTAGTTTTTATTTCACTTGTGCTTTTTTACCAGATTGTCTTTTCAAGAAAGGAACAAAACAGAAAATGGATTACCATAAGTTTGTTTCTTTTTGCCTCTCTTACAGTGTTGTTTTCAGGTAAGATAAGAGACCGTTTTTCGATAGAATTTCAGTCAAATAAAATGGAGGGCTCCGTAAATTCAGATTTTGGAAACGACAACAGCACCCATATAATAAGCATAAATCAAGCTTGGACACAAAAAACGTTTCAACCCAATGATTATTTTCCAGGAACAGCTTTTAGGGTTTATCAAATACGGATTTTTAAGGAAATGCTCCAAGAAGACCCGATATTTTTTAGTGGTTACGGATTGAATGCAACAGATTTTAAAATAGAAGAAAAAGGAAAAGAACACAAAGTTTTCTCGGGCGACGCAACGCACGATGGGTATCAAAAAAAGAATTTTCACAATCAATACATTCAATTTTTTGCCGAAATAGGAATATTTGGACTGTTATTGTTACTTGTTATGGTCTTCCTTAATTTAAAAAATGCAATAATAACTAAAGATTTTGTTCGTATTTCTTTCGCAGTTCTAATGATAAGTTTATTTTTGACGGAATCATTTTTATCAAGGCAAAGAGGAATAGTTTTTTTTACCACAATATATTGCCTTTTTAACACCAGAATTACCCAGAAAAACTTAGAATAATTATCATGAAAAGAATATTAATTACAGGAGCAGCAGGTTTTTTAGGGTCTCATTTATGTGATCGGTTTATTGCGGAAGGATACTTTGTTATTGGCATGGATAATCTCATCACTGGGGATTTAAAAAACATAGAACATTTGTTCAAATTGAAGAATTTCGAATTTTACCATCACGATATTACAAAATTTGTTCATGTACCCGGAAATTTAGATTATATTCTTCATTTTGCTTCGCCGGCAAGTCCTATTGATTATTTAAAAATTCCTATTCAAACCCTGAAAGTAGGTTCCTTGGGAACACATAACCTTTTGGGATTGGCAAGAGTAAAAAAATCCAGAATACTAATTGCATCAACCTCAGAAGTATACGGAGATCCATTAGTTCATCCTCAAACCGAAGAATATTATGGTAACGTAAACACGATTGGACCTCGAGGGGTGTATGATGAAGCCAAAAGGTTCCAGGAATCTATTACAATGGCATATCATACTTTTCACGGAGTAGAAACGAGAATCGTTAGAATTTTTAACACTTATGGCCCAAGGATGAGGCTCAATGATGGAAGAGTAATTCCTGCTTTTATTGGTCAGGCTCTTCGCGGAGAAGACTTGACTATTTTTGGTGACGGAATGCAAACACGTTCATTTTGTTATGTTGATGATCAAGTGGAAGGAATCTTCCGACTTTTACATTCAGATTACTCATTTCCAGTAAACATAGGAAATCCGGATGAAATTACCATCAAGGATTTTGCTGACGAAATCATCAAACTCACCGGAACTAATCAGAAAGTGGTTTACCATCCATTGCCGATAAATGACCCATTGCAACGGCAGCCAGACACTACAAAGGCAAAGAAAATATTGGGTTGGGAAGCAAAAATAACTAGGGAAGTAGGGATGAAAATCACCTACGATTATTTCAAATCTTTGTCGACCGAAGAACTTTTGAAGGAAGAACACAAAGATTTCACAGGATATATTCATTAATATGACCGCAGCTCAATCAGGAAGATATTCTAAATATATTAGACCCATAAGTGTTTCTTTAGACCTTTTGGCAATAAATGTATTGTGTTTGATATTCTTTAATGAGCTCAAAATTAACGATATTTATTATATTTTGTATCAAACTTTCGGATGGTTTTTGACGGCCTATTTTATAAAGTTTTACGAAATTTATAGATTTACGACCCCAGTGGAAATTATTTCTAAAATAGCCAAACAAGGCATAATATTTCTACTAATAGTAATTGCCTTTTTCCCTTTTTCAAAACAATCTCTTTTTAGCGGCAAGGCCATAGCAATATTTTTAGTTTCAAGTTTTGGGTTAATTACCATTTTTAAATTTTTGTTATTCTATTATCTAAAAAAATATAGAATCATCACAGGGAGCAATTATAGAAATACCGTAATTATTGGTTATACTCCCGAGGCAATCCGGTTAAAAGGGCTTTTTGAAACAAGAAATGATTATGGATATCGTTTTTTAGGTTTTTTCTCGGATAAACAATCAAATAAAAATATTAAAGGAAATCTGTCAGATTTAAAAACATTTGTAATTGAAAATCAAATACATGAAATGTATTGTTCGTTGAATGAAATCTCCAATATACAGCTGAAAGATTTAATTGATTTTGCCGACGAAAATAACAAAACGATAAAGTTTATACCTGACACGAAAGAAATTTTTTCTAAAAACCTTAAAATAGATTATTATGACTTTTTCCCGGTGCTATCCTTGCAAAAATCTATGCTACTCGAACCATCAACTAAAACAATTAAGAGGGCATTTGATATTGTTTTTTCACTAATTATAATTGTGGTATTATTGTCTTGGCTAATTCCATTAATGGCAATTCTTATTAAACTAGAATCAAGAGGCCCTGTTTTTTTCAAGCAAGGAAGGCCGGGTCTTGACGAGAAAGAATTTTTTTGCTATAAGTTTCGATCAATGAAGATTAATAAAACAACTGAAATAGAAGCTTCAAAAAATGACCCTCGAGTAACTAGAATTGGGAAGTTTATTCGAAAAACAAGCATCGATGAAATGCCTCAATTTCTTAATGTTATTCTTGGAGATATGTCTGTGGTTGGACCTAGACCCCATTTATGGTCCCAAAATAAATTTTATGGAAATTCCATAAAAAAATATATGGTGAGGCATTATGTAAAGCCAGGAATAACCGGACTTGCTCAAGTCAAGGGTTTTCGTGGCGAAATAGAAACACATAACGATATGATAAATCGTATCAAATTTGATGTTTTTTATATCGAAAATTGGTCGTTGGTTTTGGATTTAAAAATAATTGTTCAAACGATAATTAATATTTTTAAAGGGGAAGCAAAAGCATATTAAAAAACATCTTTTTTAATTAATTCCCCAATTTGAGAATCCAGATCAAAATTTTCTTCAGCATAATCAAAAACCTGTTTTTTCATCATTTGAATCTCATCTTTTCCTGTTTTTGAAATTTCAACCAAAACAGAATTTAGACTCTTGAAATCTCCAACTTCGGCAACCCATCCCAAATTATTTTGCCTCACGATTGCCTCACCTTCACCACCACCAAAATAAAGAATAGGAAATCCCAATGCACCATATTCGAATATCTTTGAAGGAACGGAACCATAAATTCTTGTTTTCAAGGGAACAATGGCAATGTCAAAAGTTTTTAAACTTTCGTGCAATACCTTGCGTTCTTGCATTCCATAAAAGAATATTTTTTTATGCTGGTTCTGTTGGATTAAATCTTGTATTTGGAATTTCTCTGTACCATCGCCAAAAATGTGCAATTCAATATTCAAATCTTGTAATTCAATTTTTTGACATAATTCAAAAACACCCTGTGCAACGCCAAGTAATCCAGCATAAAATAATTTTATAGTTCCATTTTCATTGGGTTCCAAATTCATTTCCACAACCTGACGATCTGGAAAATTACGATACAAAAAGCACTGTTTTTTTGGGAAAATCGAATGAATATGGCTAATAATTTCGTCGGATTGACCAAATATTATTGCAGCTCTCGAATATATAAATCGTTCTAAAAGCAATGAAATTTTATGCCAAAAACTGTTTTTTTTCAGGGCTTTTAATTCAATGGCAGCCAATGGCCATAAATCGGAAACATTCAGAATTATTTTTTTCCGCTTTAGCGAAAGCACAAAAACTGAGATAAATGACAGCACCAATGGAGGCGATTGAATAATGACTATCTTAGGCGTTTTTTTGAACAATAAAAAGAAAAATAACCCATTAGAAAACGACAAAACCGAAAGCGTTCTTTTAACAATATTTTTGCTGAAGCTCGGATAGATCCAAAAGCGTTTTACACTGATATTCTGAAGTTCTTCCGTTACCGAAAATTTACCCTTGTATTCTTGGAACAACTCGCCTTTAGGATAATTTCCCAACGGACAAATCACTGAAACTTTATAATTATTTTGATATAATTTCAAGGCCAAAAGCCCAATTCTATTGGCTGCTGCTCCTTTTTCTGGCGGATAATAATTCGATATGATGAGGATTTCTTCCATTATTTTTCCATCAGAATAGCAATAATTCGTTCCGAAGCTTTTCCGTCCCAAAGTTCTGGAATTCCAGCTTCTCGTCTACCACACAGGATAAATTCTCCATAGAGTCTTTCTAGATTTTGTATTGAAGTTCCTACCAAAGTATTGGTTCCAATGCTTTGCGTTTCGGGCCTTTCGGTGTTGCTTCGCAGGGTAAAACAAGGAATTCCAAGAACCGTGGTTTCTTCCGAAATACCCCCAGAATCAGTGATAACAGCAAAACTGTTTTGGATGAGGTACATAAAATTCAAATAACCTTGAGGTTCAACAAATAGAATGTTTTGCAGATTTAAATTGCTTTCTCCTAAAATTGCCTTTGTTCTTGGATGAACAGAAAAAATTATTTTTTTCTCCGCAGCCATTGCATCAATGCCCTTGAGCAATTGAATTAGTGAATGTTTTTCATCTACATTTGGTGGGCGATGTAAGGTTAAAACGATATAATTTCCATTTTCCAAACCAAATTCTTTCCAAAAAATAGGCTCAAATATTCTGTCTAAATTTTGGTATAAAGTATCAATCATCACATTGCCCACGAAATGAATATTAGATTCCTCGACTCCATATTTCAACAGATTTTTAGAGGCTGTTATCGAAGTTGTAAAAAAATAATCAGTGATACTGTCGGTTATAATTCTATTAATTTCTTCCGGCATTGTCATATCTCCGGAGCGAATTCCGGCCTCTACGTGTGCCACTTTTATGTTTTGTTTTTTGGCTACAATAGCGCAAGCCATTGTTGAGTTGACATCACCTACCACTAAAACTAAATCGCAAGGGTTTTGCAATAATTCTTTCTCGAAAGCAATCATTACAGCACCCGTTTGTTCGGCTTGTGAACCACTCTTTACTCCTAAATTGCTGTTGGGTTTCGGGATATTCAATTCATCGAAAAAAGTGTCACTGAGGTTTTTGTCATAATGTTGCCCCGTATGCACCAAGCGATAGGAAATATACGTTCCTTCGTTTTTTTTTTTTTCAATCGCTTTGATAATGGGTGCTATTTTGATGAAATTAGGTCGGGCGCCGCCGATTATAGTGATTTTCATTATTCTATTTCTTTAATTAACGAAACAAATTGTTTCAATTTTCCGCTTTTACTTCGTTCCAATGTATCTTTTCGAATGAATCTAAAAGTCAAACCTTTTTCCAAATATAGCGAAATAGCCAGTTCAATTTTATTAATTTGTTCCATACTCAATTCGGTTTCGCTCATATATTCGATGTCAAAAGTATCAATTTTATTTTGTTTTACTACAAATTCTTTCACGTTGCCATCGTCTTCAATAATACTTTTGGTTACGTAATAAAATGTTAATCCAGGTGATTTTTTGCCACTTGGTAAAATCGCAATATCATTGGTTCTGCCAATTAGTTTTTTTAGAATCGGCATCTTTAAAGTGCTTTTTTCGGCCAAAACTCCAATATCACCAATGTCATACCGAATGAATGGATGTGCCTTGTTGAACAAGGAAGTTATCACGATGCGACCTTCTTTTCCGTTTGGAATGGGTTTGTTATTCGTATCTAATATTTCCACAAAAAGCGTTTCTGAATTGACTTGCAATTCCCCATCATAATTTTCGAAAGCTATCAAATCCAGCTCTGAAGCTCCATATTCATTAACAACAGGAATCCCAAATTGTTTTTCCATAAGAATTTTGTCCTCTTCAAAAAGCATTTCCGAAGTAACAATACAAACCCTTAACGTCGGACAAATGTTCGCTAATATAATGTTTTTTTTTTGTAAAAACTTAGCAAACAAAATAATTGAACTGGTGTAACCATTGATATAATCGAATTTTTTTATTCTAAATTTTTTTAAAAACCCTTCTAAAACGTCATCCGACAAATCGAAAATCGAAAATCGGAAACGGTGGAGTAAAAAATCCTTAAAACGTTCTTTCCTGTTGCCAATAAAATCTAATGGAATTCCGTAAAAACGAGCTTGAAATGAACTGTTGAAATCAATTCCAAACCAACCAAAACGGTGCATAATTGAAGCCCATGTTAATGCGTGTGAATATTTATCTTTGGCAAAAATAAAGGGATCGCCACTTGAACCAGAAGTTTTGTTGACATAAACTTTTTTTGGAGAATATCCTTTTGAAAGTCTTTCAATTAAAGGTTTCTGAAAGTCTTTCTTGGTCATTATCGGCAAATCATTCCAATTTTGAAAACTAGTTTTGCCAACAAAATTTTGATAAGAAGTGTTGTTTTTTAGATGATATTCAACAATTTCTAACTTTTTATTTTCAAGGAAAATTTCGTGTTCTTTTTCAGAAAACGCAACAATTTTTCGCAATTCGGATTTGGCTTCCTTTATTGGAAAACCATTTAATTGGAGCGATAAATCGAAGATTAGAAACATTTGGTAGTAAACATTTTGGCAAAAATAATTTTTTTCAATAAATTATAACCATAAACCAATAACTTTTTAAGAATTAATTATTTTTTAAGTTCAAAAGCAATTATTTTTGCAAAACTTAACAATTACATGATGACAATTTTATTACTGGGTTCCGGGGGAAGAGAACACGCTTTTGCTTGGAAAATGATTCAAAGTCCACTTTGCGATAATCTTTTTGTAGCTCCGGGAAATGCTGGAACCGCCTCGATAGCAAACAATATTGACATTAATCCGACCGATTTCGAAGCTATTAAAATATTTGTACTTCAGGAAAAAGTTAATATGGTCGTAGTCGGACCAGAAGATCCTTTGGTAAAAGGGATTTTCGACTTTTTTAAAAATGACGATGATTTACAACATATACCTGTTATTGGACCCTCAAAAATTGGAGCACAACTCGAAGGAAGCAAGGAATTTGCCAAAGAATTTCTGATAAAACATAATATTCCTACCGCGGCTTATGATAGTTTCACGGCCGAAACTATAGAAAAAGGATGTGCTTTTCTGGAAACGTTACAACCACCTTATGTTTTGAAAGCGGATGGATTGGCTGCAGGAAAAGGAGTTTTGATTATTCATGATTTGCAGGAAGCCCAAGAAGAATTAAGAAATATGTTGGTGCACCAAAAATTTGGTGAAGCAAGTTCAAAAGTCGTAATCGAGGAATTTTTGGACGGAATTGAATTGAGTTGCTTCGTTTTAACCGACGGGAAAAGTTATAAAATATTGCCAACGGCCAAAGACTACAAACGCATTGGCGAAGGCGACACCGGTTTGAATACAGGCGGAATGGGCGCGGTTTCTCCAGTACCTTACGTTGACGCTGTTTTAATGGAAAAAATAGAAACACGCATAGTGAAGCCAACCATTGAAGGTTTTCAGAAAGACGGAATAGAATACAAAGGATTTGTTTTTATTGGTTTGATTAATGTGAACAACGAACCCATCGTGATCGAATATAACGTGAGAATGGGTGATCCCGAAACCGAAGTGGTCGTTCCAAGGTTAAAATCAGATTTGGTGGAATTGTTTTTGGCTGTTGCTAATCAAAAACTGGACGAAATTTCATTGGAAATCGACGAAAGAAGCGCGACAACGATTATGCTTGTTTCTGGGGGATATCCCGAAGATTTCGAGAAAGGAAAAGTGATTACGGGACTTTCAACTATTGAAGATTCAATTGTTTTTCACGCAGGAACAAAACTCGATAACGGAAATGTGGTTACCAATGGAGGAAGAGTTTTGGCCATAACCTCTTATGGAAATGACTTCCAAGAGGCCATAAAAAAATCTTACCAAAACATAGACAAGCTAGATTTTGATAAGATGTATTTTAGAAAAGATATTGGCTTTGACTTACTTTAAGAAAGAATGAGCCGTTGTATCTTGGTTTTCTTCGTTGTTTTCTTTGTGTAGAACCAGTTGTTTACACCAGTAAACTATGGCAACGGCACAAATAGCCATAAAAATCCAGTTGATTGTATTGGCAGCAAACCAGTGCTTAAGTTCTAATCGTCTTAGAAAATTGTGGAGAGCGAAAAAAATGTTTTCAAATAACCATTGAATTCCGTCAAAAAATGCCTTCATCTTTATACAAGTATTATATTTACAGTCACAAAAGTATAAAATATCCTTATGATAACAAGTGTTTTTAAAAAATCTACACCAATAAATTTAATTTTGGTCGTTATTTTAATGCTGGTTTTCTTTTTAATTTATCAGTTTCAAGCTTTGACTTGGACAAATTCTGTATTTTTAATTTTAAAAAAATTGGGATTATTTGCTATTTTGCTTAGCTCTATTTTCATCACTAACTTCATTGCCAAGAAAAACGGATTGAGTAAATACAGTAGCTATACGGTTTTTTTCTATTTTTTGTTTCTGCTTTTTTTTCCGTCGTTACTCAACAACACCAATTTAATTATATCCAATTTCTTCATCTTGTTGGCCCTTCGCAGATTAATTTCTTTGCAATCGCTAAAAGCATCCAAGGAGAAAATATTTGATGCCTCGTTGTGGATCTTTTTGGCCTCATTATTCCATTTTTGGAGCATTTTGTTTATAATATTGGTTTTTATTTCCATTATTTTT